>JAIRLV010000148.1 GCA_031259185.1 Elusimicrobiota bacterium
AATTTTTTTGACAAAATAGCTTGAAAATTGATATAAAATTTACATTATGAGTCAAGAAATTTTGGCAGTTTATCCTGGCAGTTTTGATCCACTTACAAATGGACATTTAGATATTATAACAAGATCTTCTAAACTTTTCTGTAAGATTATAGTGGCAGTGACTACCAATTACAATAAAAAACATACTTTTTCTCTTGATGAAAGATTGCGATTATTAAGAGAATCTACAAAAGATTTAAACAATATTGAAATTTTATCATTTTCAGGACTATTAGCAAAATACTTAGAGCAAATTAAGTCTTTTGTTGTTATAAGAGGTTTAAGAGCTCTTTCTGACTTTGAGTACGAGTTTCAAATGGCTTTAATGAACAGAAATTTAAACAAAAAAATAGAAACTATTTTTTTAATACCTGATCAATCTTATACCTTTTTATCCTCTACTATGGTCAAAGAAATTGCAATGCTTGGTGGTGATGTGTCGTGCTTTGTTCCAAAATGTGTTGAAGAAGAACTAAAAAACAAATATCAAAAAAAATGAATATACGAAATAGTTTTGTTTTAGTGTTAGAAATATTATTAGCGCTTTTAGTAATAGCCACAACTTTATTTATTAGCGTCCCAAAATTTTCAAATATTTTAAGAAAATCAGAAGATATTGCTACTAAAAAAGGTCTTGCTTCTTTAAGGAGCGCTATATCCTTATATTACAGTGACAATGGCGGCAAATATCCAGGTGTTAATATTGCAAAAGAACTAGTTGAAAATGGGTATATACAAGAAATTCCTTTTGTATACATTCCAGGCCATAAAAAATCCAACATCATATATACAGATAATTTGGCAAATAATGTAGATGTTGGAGGTTGGGCATATAAAGCCGACTCCATTAAAGATTCTACTGGTAAATATCAAGGACAAATTTGGGTTAATTGTACTTGTGGTGATTGGGGCAACTTATAATGTCTTTTAGCTCTTTTATAGGTATAGTGTTTACTTACTATATAGGGTATAAAATAGGTAACACTATATGCAAAACTTCTTTAATTAAGTTTATTACAGCATTTGCTTTAGCATTGTTATTTTACAAATATTCTTTTTCAATTTCTTTCTTTTTATTTGCCTTTTTTGTTTATTTTTTAATTTCAGTTTCTGTTGTAGATTATTTTCATAGAATTATTCCTACCATTTTCCCTATACTTATGCTTATTTTTGGTATTTTATTTAGTATTTTTAATGTATCTTTAGGGGAAAACATTTTTTTTAGATTTTTATATTCACTACTTGGAGTGCTTGCTGGCGCAGGCTCTTTGTTTGTAGTTAGTTTTTTGGGAGATCTAATTTATAAAAAAGAAGTTATAGGTTTCGGAGATGTAAAACTAATGGGAGGGGTAGGAGCTTTTATAGGCTGCCAAAAAGTTTTATTTGCTATTTTTATAGCTGCTATTTTAGCCGCCATGGTGGGTTTCGTTTTAATAATAACTAGAAAAATAACAAGAAAAGACTATATACCTTTTGCCCCATTTTTATCTGCAGGCTCATTTTTAATGATATTTCTTCCTGAACCTAGTATCTTGCTAGATACTTTTTTTTTGTTTGAAACGCAGTTGTTTTCTAAGTTTTTAGGAGCATAATATGGTTTTGACAAGCACAGAAAAATTTAATTTTTTAACATTTGTAATTTGCTTGGCTTTTATTTTTTCAATATTTTCTCGTTTTTTGCCCTCTTTTAATGTGTACACTGCAGTTTTTGCTTTTCTTAGCATAATATTTATCTCGTTTTTTAACAAATTTAAATTTAACGTAAATAAATATACTGTTTTTGCAGTTTTGTTTGTTTTAAATGCTGTTATTTCTTATTGTTTTGTAGATTATAAATATAATGTTAGAAGTGAAATATTTTTACTCTCAAGCAGTGTGATAATTTATTTATTAGTTTCTTTTTTAGACCAATCACAGAAAAAAATTATTATTAATACTTCAATTTTTATAGGTTTGTGGTTAGCGATATATGTGTTTGCTTTTAATTTATCTGCAGATAATATTTTAGAGATCACTCAAATGCCATATATAAATGCTAGCACTTGTTTTTTGTTAGTTTCTTTTCCTCTGTCTTTTATTTTTTGGAATGATAAAAAGAAAATTTATAAATTTTTACCATATATATTATTCTCTGCAATACTTCTAACAAAATTTTTATTGGCAATTATGATTGCTTGTTTAGGTTTTGCTGGCTGTATATTTTTCTTAAAGAAACACAAGATAAGAATTATTTTTTCTTCGTTTTTTATTTTATTGTCTATGGTTTGTTGTTGTTTATTATTTAAGATTAGCTTTTTAGCTGATAAGATGCTTATCTGGAAAACAGCACTTTTTGTGATAAAAGATAATTTTCTACTTGGAGTTGGTTTTAATAACTATAAAACCGTATCTAGTGCTTATGGTTTGGTAGAAAATATAGATATTTCTTTTGTAGATAATATTTTTTTACAAGTATTATGTGAAAATGGAATTTTTGGATTTATTTTTTTTATGTTAATACTTACAGTATTTTTTTATTGTATCATTAGAAAAATAAAAGAGAATAAAAGTTTTTATCTTCCTATTTTTGTTGCTTGCATATCTTTTTTAATTTACAATTTTTTTAGCTCTTGTGCATTTATTTCAAGTAATATGTTGCTGTTTTTTTTCATTTTAGCTGTGCCTATTGGGCAAGTTCAGAATATAAAAGTAAGAAAATATAAAATCAATTCGCATATTCTTATTTTATTATTTTTACCTTTTATTTTTGCTTTGGGAAAGCCAATATATGCTAAAGAACAATACAAAAAAGGTCTTTTTTATATGGCTACTTCTAAGTATCTAATAGCTCAAGACTTTTTTGTTAGTTCTATATGCAACGATAGTTCAAACCCTGAAAGTTTTGCCAGACTTGCAGATATTTACTTTTATCAATATCAAAACACTAAAAAACAAATTTTTATAGATACTGCAATAAGTTTATACAGTCGTTCTTTAGAGCTAAATAAATACGGCAGCAACTATTATTATCAACTTGCGTGGCTTTATAGTTTTTATGGCAATAAAGAACTTGCAAAAAAATATTTAGATAAAGCTATATGGGTAGAGCCATTTAATTTTCTATACTATGAAAATTACGATAATTTAATAAATTAGGGAGCAGGAAGCAATGTTTAAAAAGCATTTTTTTAAAATAATTATGGGTGCGCTTATAAGCGTTATTTTGGTATATTTAACTTTAAGACAAATAGATTTTAATAAATCGTGGCTTCTTATAAAAAGTGTCAATTATTGGTTGTTGATACCTGCGCTTGCCATGTATTTGTTTAGTTATGTTTTAAGAGCTGTAAGATACTATTTTATTTTATTGCCATTAAAGAAAACAAAAGTTTTAGAAAATTTCCCATATACTGCAATAGGCTTTTTTGCAAATAATATTGTACCTTTAAGATTAGGGGAATTTATCAGAGCAAAAATTACAGGTCAATATTTAAAAATTTCAGGTAGCTCAGCATTTGCAACAATTGTAATAGAAAGATTATTTGATATTACAATATTTATTTTGTCCTTCTTTTTGATATTTGTTTTTATGCCCTTTCCTAATATTGTGGAGAAATCTTTTTATATTTTATTTGTTATTGGCGTCTTGTGTTTTATTGCTCTTTACGTAATTATACTTTACGAAGATAATGTAATAAAATTGTTGTCAAAAATGTCAATTCCAGAGAAAATAAAATCTTTCATTTTTAGTTTCTTTAATAAGTTTGCTAGCGGTTTAATTATACTTAAAAGACCTACAGTTTTATTTAAAGTTTCAATTTCATCTATTATAGTGTGGTTAGGAGAGGCCATAACTCTTGTTATTATAGCTTATGCATGCGGTATAAAGCTCTCTATTCTTGGAGCTATTTTTACAATAATTATAATAGGCGTAGGGTCTATAGTTCCTACTATGCCCGGATATTTTGGAGCTTACGAGTTGATGGGTGTTTTATCCTTATCGTCACTAGGTGTAGATAAAGATTTGGCTTTTACTTGTATTGC
>JAIRLV010000202.1 GCA_031259185.1 Elusimicrobiota bacterium
TTAATAATGAAAAATATATATATATAGATATAAAAAAAAAATAATATGAATTATTTAAACACAAGTAGTAAAGAAGTGGTGAGTGAATGTAATTCTCCGCCGCGGAGAATTACATTCACACACCACCCGATACCCAGGCCCCCCGACCGTTAGTGGTAGGAGGCTTTTTGAGGGAAAGGGTAGTAACTCAGAAAAAATGTGGGTGTTGGTTGGTAGTTTATTGGTATGGTGCGGGTCAAAAATAAGGACCCACAATGAAAATATAAAATACATAAAAATAAGGTACCCCCGTGTAAAAAAATAAAAAATGGGGATACATACGTTATATTATACATATATAAACATTATTATTTATTCCTATGGTTTTGCCTTAATCCTGGTGATATAATTTTATCCCATTTAAGAGATAAGATCTATAAATAATATAAATAAATTTTATTATAAATAAACCTTTGAATAAGTGTTTACTAACCCCATGAAATTTGGGTTATTTTTAGATTTACTGATGAAATTTAGAAGGTCATTTCTAAGTTCTGATTTTCTTTTGTTTAATTTTGCTCTAAAAATAATATAAAATATATAATTAAAAAACTTTGCTTTCTTTTTGTTTAAATTGTGTTGTCTTAGACTACAACTTCTGCAACAATAAGAAATTCCTTTTGTATTTGATTTCATAATGTTGATGCATTCTTTACAGGCACATACTCGGTATTGAGGGGTAAGAATCAAATTAGAAGTAGGTTTTGAAGAAGTATTAGTAACAATTGTTGGTGGCGAAGGTATAACCAGGAATGTTATAGACATGATTAGGATAAAAAGAATATTTACTATGACACCCTGTATTATTATTTATTAGTATAAGTAATAAGACCTTTTTTAAAAAAGGTCAACTTTTTTTAAAAAATATTATATAAATTTTTTAAAAAAAGATATATTATGATCGTTGAAACCGTTGAAATAATATAACATTATGGGATTATATTTTTTTTGCATTTTAACATATAATGACTAGTTTCAACTTGAATGGTAAGGAATGGGAAAAAAATCAAGAAACTTTAGATGCTTTATACGTGGAGGGAAGTGAAATGGCTCAAGATATCTATAACATATTGAATAAATATTTCGAAGGTTCAATAATTGGATATTATAGAAGTACATACGCATTGTTGCTTGCAATTAGAATGCATGATGAAGAAAATACTATTTCAGATTACATGGATATAGATTGTGGAATGAATAGTGATTCCACCTTTGAAACAACAAAAGTTTCAATGACTGCAAATAATGAAGGATTTATGATTGGTGGAGTTGATGAAAATAATAAATTTACTATTTCTTTTAATCGTAAGTGTTATGATAGGAAATTAGTTGAAACTGAAAGAATATTGCCTGAAGATAGTCCTTGGAATAGTTATACTGATGAAGAAAAATTTTTGCGTTTTAATAGTATTGCTTTTGAAGAAGATGTTTTGCTGTTCAAAGAAAAATTTAATGATATTACTAGTAAAAGAGTAAAGTTGTTTGTTGGTGAATTATGTGAAATAGTTGAGAAATATTTGCAGTTTAATAATGAAATCGAAGGTGCAAGTATAATGCTTGTTAATGAAGTTTTGTATATACTTTATTCTAATAATTTCATTAAATTTGAATATACTGAAATAAATTTGGAAGATGATGAATATATAATAGAACGAAAAAGATTTCTGTTACCAAAAGAAATAATATTTGATGATAGTGATAACGATAATAACAATAATAATAATAATAATCAAGTTAAAAAAAGAAGAAAAATAATTGATGCTAAAGAAGGAACTGAAGAATGGTTTTTCTTACATGATATGGCACCTGGATATGTTGATTTACTTTTAGCTCCAGGAGAAGAGTTTGAATATGTTACTTATGCTGATATTAGAAAAGAAGAGCAAGAAAAAAAGAAAAAAATTAATAAAGAAAAAAGAAAGAATACAAAGAAATTAAAAAATATAGAAACTGTTTCAATAACTTCATCTTCTATTTCATCTAACAATAGTAGTAGTAATTGTTCTAATAGTTCTAGTGAATCTACAAAACCAGATATTAGAATATGGATTGATATTCCTGATAGTAATGCTGTTCAAGATCAATTTGGAAATATTACAGGAAATAGTATTATTAATACAAATAATCAATTTCCCACAAATGAAAAAGAATTTGAATCATTTGAAAAAGAAATTCATCCTTTACAAGAAAAAATAATTAAGGAAGGTGAGAAGATAAATGAAAAAGAATATAATAAGTATATGAATAGTAAATTTGGTTTGGCTAAATCAAATGATGAAAGTTTGAAATCTTTAATGACTAAGACGAAAAGAAAGAGTGAAGGTGATATTACTAATTCTATAAAGAAAAAGAAAAAAAGAATTGAAAAAGTTATTGATTTGGATGATAGTGAAAGTGATAGTTATGTTAAATCAATAAAAGATCCAGTGGAAATTATAAAAGATACTAATAAAATTTTCAATAATTTAGTTATTGAAAATTCTAATTTTGGGGGAAAGCCAGAATTAAACTACCCCAATTTAAATGTTGATGAGCGTTATAAAACTAGCGTATTTAGTTTTATTCAAAGTATGAAGATTTTAAGAGAAAAGGATGAAAATGAACAGAAGCAAAAGCAAATGGAAAAAGAAAAAGAAAAAGAAAAACAGAATGAAGAAGAAGTTAAAGAAAAAAATATGGAAATTGTGCCTGTTAATTATTTTGAAAAGGTTATGGTAGAACCATTTTCGCCTCCTAAATCTATAAGTTCTATAATACCACCTGATCCAATAAGTCCTGATATAAGTACTGATACTCTTCTTGCAGATATAAGAAATTTTTTAGACAGTGTAAGAAATGAAGATGAAAA
>JAIRLV010000049.1 GCA_031259185.1 Elusimicrobiota bacterium
TCTATTTTTTATGTAGTAAAAAAACAAAAAAGTTATAGAAACAAATATCTTTTTTTATTATTTTAAATTTTATTTTTTATATCTATATTTTATTGTTAAATTTTTTCATTTTTTACTTGGACAATATATCGCAATATTTATATAATAATGTATTCCCATCAATTTTTCTCAAATTTAACAAAATTAATAAATATGTTGTTAACTAGCATTATCTATTCTTGACAATGCCAATATATCTTCTTTTTTTATTACTATTCTTCTATCTGTATGATTTTCTTCATACATAAAGTTTAACATTGTATTTTCCATAATTGCTCTTAACCCTCTAGCGCCAGTATTTCTTTTTATACTTGTTTCCGCAATTTCCATAATTGCGTCATATTCAATAATTAATTCTTTATTATCCAATTCAAACATTTTTTGATATTGTTTAACTATAGCGTTTTTTGGTTCTGTTAATATTCTAACTAAATCTTCTTTTTTCAAATCATCTAAATTTGTAACTATCGGCAACCTTCCAACAAATTCTGGAATCAAGCCAAAAGTTATTAAATCTATTGGTTCGCATTGCCTTAAAAGTAAAGATTTGTTTATTTTTTTTGAATAAATATTTGCACCGAAACCTAATCCTTGTTTTCTTTTTCTGTTGTCAATGATCTGCTCTAATCCTCCAAAAGCTCCTCCGCAAATAAATAAAATATTTGTAGTATCCATCTTTATATATTCTTGTTGAGGATGCTTTCTCCCTCCTTGAGGAGGAACATTTGCAATAGTTCCCTCTAAAATTTTTAGTAAAGCTTGTTGGACTCCTTCACCAGAAACATCTCTAGTGATAGAAGGATTATCTCTTTTTCGCGCGATTTTGTCTATTTCATCTATATAAACAATCCCCATTTCAGCTTTTTTAATGTCAAAATTAGCATTTTGCAAAAGTCTAAGCAAAATATTTTCAACATCTTCTCCAACATAACCAGCTTCTGTCAGACTAGTAGCATCAGAAATTGCAAAAGGAACATTTAGCTTTTTCGCCAGAGTCTGTGCTAATAAAGTTTTTCCTGTCCCAGTATTTCCAATGAACAAAATATTAGATTTTTCTAAATCAACTTCTTTTACCAACATACTTTTATTATATTCTAATCTTTTGTAATGATTATAAACTGCAACTGATAAAACTTTTTTTGTATAATCTTGTCCAATAACATACTCGTTTAAAAATGCATGTATATCTTTTGGTCTAGATATTTCAATTTTAAATTGCAAATTTTTATTTTGCTCTTCTTGTCTTTCCCTTTCCCTATTTAATATTGAATTGGAAATTTTAATACATTCTTCACAAATAAAATAAGTTCCATTCCCAACCAATTTTTTTGCTTCTCTTTCGCCTCTTCTACAAAATATACATCTTTTTTCATTATTGTTTATCATCTTACCCTCATAATATTCATTCTCATTCAAAAATTGTTAATTTTTCAGATTCAATTTTTATTAATTATCTTTTCTTATTTCCAAATCTTTTTTAAAAATAACCTCATCTACCAATCCATATTCTTTTGCTTCAACAGCTGATAAAAAATTATCTCTATCAGTATCTTTAGTGATTTTTTCAATACTTTGTCCAGTATGTTCTGCCAAAATTTTATTCAAATTTTGCCTAATTTTTAAAATTTCCTGAGTGTGTATTTCTATATCGCTAGCTTGTCCTTGAACACCTCCAAGCGGTTGATGTATCATAACTCTAGAATTTGGTAAAACGAACCTTTTACCTTTTTGTCCACTAGTCAACAATACTGCTCCCATGCTAGATGCTTGTCCTATACATATCGTGGAAACATTAGGTTTAATATATTGAATTGTATCATAAATAGCAAGTCCAGCGCTAACAACTCCTCCTGGAGAATTAATATATATATATATATCTTTATCTGGATCTTCCCCTTCTAAATATAAAAGTTGCGCTATAACTAAATTCGCGACATCATCATTAATTGCTGTCCCCAAAAATACAATTCTATCTTTTAACAATCTGGAATAAATATCATATGATCTTTCACCATGTCTAGATTGATCTACCACCATAGGTATTATTGGCATATTTTTCTCCTATACAAAACAAAATTTTTATTTTTTTCTTTAATTAAGCTTGCATCAAATCAAGTTCATCCTTAGCAATTTTTGCTTCTTCTGTCAAAGGATAATCTTTTAAAATTTTATTATAAACTTCTTTTGCCTTTTCAAAACTTCCTAATTTTCTAAATGCTTTCGTTTTCAAAATATAAGCTTTTGGCACAAGTTGACTACTTGGATAATTAGAAATAAAAATATCTATAATATCATTTACCTTTTCCCAATCTTTCTTTGCATAGTATGCCACTGACATGTCATAATATGAATTCTCGCCAAAAGAACTATCTGGATAATTTTTTATAATATTATCAAAGCCTGATATCGCTAAATCATAACTCCCTCTGCTATAATCGCTTCTTGCCATCTGATAAATTTGTTCTGGTGATAAAGAATAGCTTTGATTCACAATATTATTAGTGGAAGTCAATAATGTGAATAGCTTATCTTCTATAACAGCCAGTTTTTTATCTAATGCATCTAAGTATTCTTGATTAAATTTTATGTCTTGGAACCTATAATTACCCTCTTCAACTTTTCCTCCAAGTTTATCTATATTAATAACTTGATTATCTATATTATCTCTGATGTCTGCATTAATTTTTTGTAATTTCTCAATTTCCGCTACAAATTCATTTCTTATTTCTATATTTAAATTTATATTATCGGATAATTTTCCTATTACTTCTTTTCGCAATTCTCTAACCTCTAAATTCACATTTAGCAAATCTTGTTTAGTTGCAATACATCCATTAAAAACAAACAAAATTAGAATACTAATCAATAAAAAATATTTATAATTCATAAAAACCTCTTTAAAATTATGAAAGGCAATATTTTTTTAGTTCAAAATATATTTGTTATACTTATATTTATTTTCATTTTTTAAAATTTATTTTTAAAAATTATACTATAATTTTTATTTATGTTTACTTAAAGTTTTATCTAATTATTTATATGTGAATAAAAAAACGTATTCTCTCTATTCCTTTACTAGAAATTTGATTATTTCTTATTATATATTTCTT
>JAIRLV010000254.1 GCA_031259185.1 Elusimicrobiota bacterium
CTTTTTCATACTTTATTTTTGTCCCACCAACATCTGTAGCAGAAAATCCAAGACTGAAAGGATTAGAAATTTTGTAAGTTGCGCCAATATCGGCTCCTATACCTATACCAGGTTGGATAACTGGTTCATAATTTTCAAATTCAAGGATACTCATTCTGTTTTGTTCTATGCCTCCTCTAGCTAAAATTTTCGCATTAAAACCAGCGGAAAATCTGTCAGAAAATTTATAAGCCATCAGAAACATACCCGCCAAATCTACTTTTACATTTAAATCAATATTTGGAGTAATTAATCCTGAATTCATTTTTACTTTTACATTAATATCATCAAATACTCCAAGCCCAAAATATAATTTTCCTAATGGAGCAATGAAATTAAAATTTGGAGCTGAAATTGATAGATGATTATTATAATCTGTGATTTCATTTGAAATTTTTCTTAAAAGTTCTATCTTTTTTGACTCACTGAGATCTTCAAAATTTTTCAAATCATCTTGATTATCCGAAAACCAGCTGGCAAAATCTATCATGTCCGTAGATATGGTCCCTCTAATTTCTGCTAATGTCATAGTAAATCTTTTTCTTTTTGTAACGCCTGCAGGATTGTAGAAAAAAGCGCTATGATCATCGCTTATAGCTGTAAAAGCGTTACCCATTCCAAGCCCTCTCACACTTCTTAACATAAACGGTTTTTCCTTTGCAAATAATAAACTAATAGAAAAAATGTTTATTATAAAAAGAAATATTAATGCGAATACAAATTTAAATAATTTTATTTTATTTTTAATCATATTTTTCTCCATTTTTTTAGATAATAACAATTTTTTCTGTTTGTTGTTTCAAATCGTTAAAAGAATCCTTCAAACTTTCTATAGAACTACTTGTTCCTTGCATAGAGCTATTTACTACTTCTAAACGATCAATAGCTTTGTCTATATTATTCAAAGACTCTGCGAGATTGGTTTGAATTGATACTTTATCTTGATTTGATATATTAGAAAAAACTTGCGACCAATCTGAAATAGTATCTATTCTTTTTTGTTCTCCATTCACATTTACTAATACGTCAAAATCTTTGGTTATATTAAAAATATCCCCATTACCTGCTGGCTTTCCATCGCCATCAGTATCCATAATTGATAGTACAGAATTTAAAGTCAATGCAATAGCAAAATTAACATTTACATCAACATCGTCATATTTTATCACTCCATCAGAAGGTCCATATACTATTTTTGATAAATATTTTACAACATCATTAGAGGCTTTATATAAATCGTCTAGATTGTCAATAGAAAGTAAATTGCCCGGATTTGAAGCGTTTATATTGCCATTATTATTTTCCATAACATTTGCCAAAATATGCGCTAAATCAATCCCATTTTCTTTGAAAGCAATTTCTGCCATACCGTAATTAGCGACAGAATTATTCGGTTCTTTATCCAGAATAGCTTCATAATACTTTTTTGCTTTGCGATAATCTTTATCTTTCATTGCTTTATCTGCAGTAGCAGTCAAACTAGCTACGTCGCCATTTATATCATCATTTCTCATACCAGAAAACCAATTATTATCTCCGCAAGCTGTAATAATCAATAAAAATATAGTATATAGCAAAAAATAATTCTGTTTTAAATTTTTTAACATAAATAAATCCTCCAATAAATTTTTAAATACATATATAATAAATATATCTTTTAATTTAATTAAAATAAAAAAAAATAATAATTTTTATTTAATATACCATATTTTATAAAAATTTACAAAAATATAATATAAAAAAATATTTTTTAAGGCTCTTGACTGGCAAAAAAAAGGTTAGTATAAGGAATGATAAAAAATAATAAAAAAATAAGCGAATACAAAATAAGACAAATAATTAAATTTTTTAACTCTGTGATATAACAAAAACTGCAATAAGTAAAATTTTAACAATTAAGAGAAACACAATTAATAAAATATTATAAAATTTTAAGAAAAATCATTGTTAAAGAAAGCATTCAAAATAGCACAGAACAAGGAATATATGAAATATACGAGAGCTACTTTAGTGCAAAAAGAGTAAGAGTAAAAAAGAGTGAGAGGAGCTAGAAATAAAAAAATAGTTTTTTGAGTTTTAAAAAGGCTTAATAAAGTATATCTAAAAATTATAAATAATACCAGTAAAAAAGAACTTTTGCCAATCATAAAAAGGAAAACTTACATTGGATCAGTAATTCATACGGATTGTTGGAAATCATATGATGTGTTAATAGTTGATGGTTACAAGCACTATAGGATACGTCATAGCGAAGCAAAAAATATAGAAAATATAAAAAATGCTATAGATTATTTTAATAGTCTAAAAATTTCGAATATAGATAAAAAAGAATATACTTTACTTTCTCCTTATAAAGAGCGAGTATTTTATCCTAATAAAAAAAGATTAGAATAAATTAATTCTCCTGAAAAATTGTATATCGCCAATGCCTCTAGAGATATAAAACTAAAATTTAAAAAAATAAAAAAGATTATTGGTGTCAAAGAATATGAATATTGTTATGATGATGATTTTTTTTCTCCAATAGAACTATGACTCAAAATTGGGGCATTAGTTATGTTCACTAAAATGCACCTAATAAAAAATATGTAAACGGACAAAAAGGAATGATAAAAGGATTAAATGATAATGAAATTACAATTAAAACACATAACGAGATACTACACAAATTACAAGATATAAACTAAAATACGAAGATTATATATATAACGAAAATATAGCGGAATTAGATAAGAAAAAAAACGATTCTTATTACGAGCAATTTCCGATAAGATTGGTTTACGCTATTACGA
>JAIRLV010000270.1 GCA_031259185.1 Elusimicrobiota bacterium
ATATTTTTCAGCAAAAACAAGATGTTTTATTATTACAAATAGATGAGATTCTGAACAACCTTAATCCAGTAAATAGAAAATATCTATTACAAATGGCAGAAATATTTTTAAAAGAGCAAGAAAATCAAAAAAAATCCCCAAGCTAGCCTCCCTTCGTCTGCTCTATGCTAGGATATAGAGAGGAGTATTTTTGCTTATTTTTCATAAAAATAATCGCATCTATTATTGATGACACATATTTTTTTTCATTGTCATCTAAAATTGAAAATTTATAATTTGTTTCTCTTTTCATAAAAACCTCTTAAAAAGTAAATTTATGAAACATATAATAACAAAAAAATAAAATAATGCAACATTTATTTTTAAAAAGTTTCTTTAGTTGACAAAGATATTTTTTAAATATATAATTTTTAAAAGAGGGATAATATAAATTATGAATACAAATGAAAGAATTAAATTTTTTAGAAAAAATATTAAAAAAATTACATTAGAACAATTTGCAAAAAAAATAAATATGACTAAACAAAATTTATCCAAAATAGAAAATGGAAAAACTAATATTACTAATCGTGTTATAGATAATATTGCCAAAGAATTTTATATAAGAAAAGATTGGATAAGAAACGGAGAAGGAGAAATATTCGAAAAAAAGACTAACCTTTTTGTTCAAAATATGATTGAAAGATTTGAAATGCTAGATAAACAATATCAAAATTATATTAATATTTTAGTTGATGGAATTTTACAGCAAAAGAAAAACAATCCTGCAAAAGCAGGAAAAAAATAAAAAATATTAGGAGGCAAAATGCCAGAAATTAGTAGATTTTTTGGGATTATAGTAAAAATGTATTTTGACAAGAAAGAACATAATCCTCCACATATACATGCAATTTATAACGAATTTGAAATTGAAATTAATATTAAAACTATGAAAATAATGAATGGGAAATTACCAAATAGAGAATTTATATTATTAATAAAATGGTTAGAAAAACATCAAGTGGAATTATTAGAAATGGTATACGCAAAAATTTACAAAAATAAAATCATTAGAAAAGGAGTATCAAAAATGAAAAAAATACCTTTAATGAAAGAAGTAGAACCACAAAATGATATGATTTTAAAAGTGAAATTTGAAAATGGAGTAACAAAACTTATAGATATAAAACAATACATAAATATTTTTAAACCTTTCAAAAAATTAAAAAATAAAGATTTATTTTCACAAGCGAAATTAGATGTCGGAGGTTATGGTATTGTATGGAATGAAGAAATAGATTTAGGGAGATACGCTATTTGGGAAGATGGTAAAACAATATGAGAGAAAGTAAAACGAGCGAGATAAGAAATAAAAACTAACACTAATCCCCTACCTAATCATATTATTTTTCAAACAAAAACCACAAAGTTATCCACATTTTCTACAGTTTTTATACAGTGATACAATTATATTAGTTTTATGATAAAAAACTATCCTGATTATAAAAAGTTATACAGTTTTTTTATGGATTTTTTTATTTAAAAAAAGGTTTCTTAATAGAAAGAAAAAAGAAAAGTAATATAAAAGAATAAAGAAAGATTAATTATCCAAAGCTTTTATAATACTTCAGAAGTTAGATTATATATTTCTTAGATTATATATTATATATATTTATATATTATATATTTATAACTCTTTGAGCGTTTTTAAAAAATTGTAAAAAAATTGTGTCGTGTTTTATATCGTAAAAATTGTAAAAAATAAAAATATGTTGACTATTTATTAAATATTATTTACAATTAAGGAAAAAATTTAAGAGGTAAAAAAATGGAATTATCAAAAGAAACGAAAAATTTATATAAAAATGTTACTTTTAGTATGTCAAGAAATTTACATAAAAAAATAAAATTTTTTATAGGTGCTGGGAATATGTCAAAATTTGTTAGCGAAGCTATTATTGAAAAAGTTAACAATTTAGAAAAAAGATTAATTGCTGACTGTAAAGAAGCAACAAATGATAAAAAAAGAGAAGAAGAGTGTAAATTATGGAGTATTTTAGAGAAGGAGGGCTGGTATGAAAAGAGCTGAAATTTATTGGGTATCTCTAGATCCTACTATTGGGACAGAAACAAAAAAAACTAGGCCGGCCTTAATATTGTCAAATAATATTTGCAACACACATCTAACTAGACTTATTATTGCGCCAATTACTAGCAATACAGATAAAATTTTTGCTTTTGAAGCAAAAATAATTGTTAATTGCAAACAAAATAAAGTAATGTTAGATCAAATTAGAGTAGTAGATAAGACTAGGATTGGTGGTTATATAGGTAAAATCACAGATAAAGAATTAATTGAAGTAGAAAAATCATTAAAATTAGTTTTAGATTTATAGGAGTCCAAAAAATGTCCAGAAAAAAGTGCAATGTCTACAAAAGAGCAGGTAGTCCGTATTGGTGGGGGTATGTGATGATAGAAAGACGAAAATATTATAATAAATACGCTCCATATTATTCAAAAGATGAAGCAAGAGAACTACATTTGCAGTGGAAAAAAGAAAAAAAAGAAATGAAATATTATCAATATAAAACATGGGAATATTGTAAAGAAATATTTTTGAATGAAAAGAAAACAGAATTTAAATTGCGAACGTAATTGAAATATGAAAGTCAATTTAAAATCATTGAAAAAACGCTCAAAATCAAAGAATTAAGCGATATTACATTGCCAACAATCATAAAATAAACCTTAAAGACAAATTAAAAAATTTTGCAATCGCAAAAAATACAGATTTTCATGGCATCAAGAAAGTCTTTTTATCATTTTGTATGTCTCGTGGCTATATGCCGAGTTTTTGTTTAGATCATTTTACTAATTTTCAATGCAAACCAATTAGTATCAAAATTTTCACCAGAACAGAAATCCTTTTGATGTTAAAATATTCGCCTCAACATTGGCGACTTGCAATACTTCTTGGTTGTCAATGCGGGCATAGACCAGAAGAAATGCTGCATCAATTACGCAAAAATATTGACATTAATACAGGGAAAGGATTAATTACAGAAAATCAAGAGAATAAACAATTAGGGATAACCCATTGGGTTCCAAAGATAGATTTTGAAAAAGAAAATATATATAAGAAAAAAGCCGCATTTGAATTGGGAACCCAAAAACAGGACATCAATAAAGACAGTTCCGATACATCCTGAAATAAAAGATTATCTACTAGAAATCAAAAAACTAGCCCAAAACAAAACGAATTTTGTAGTTTTCTATAAAGATGATTTGCGGGTATTAGATGAGGATACATTGACAGGAATGGTGAGGAAAATTAAAATCAAATTCTGTCTACCTAGAGAATTTTGTTTTCATAGCTTGAGGCATACATTCGCTAGTAGGATGGCAGAGGTAGGAGTATCTACATATAAAATTTCCAAAATGCTAGGACATTCAAATACAAGCATAACAGAGCAAGTCTATACGCATCTCAAGGACAAATCATATTTCAGTGAAATAACGAAGCTAGAGTATTAATTTAAAAAACGCCAATCTAAAAAAATATTTATTGACAAAACATATACATTTTATTATTATACAATCAATACAAATTAGGATATTTTATGAAAGCGATAATATGGAACGAAAACAAAAATAAGCTACTAAAAAAGCAAAGAAAAATATCATTTGAAATCGTGAAAAAATATATAGAAAAAAGTTTAGTGTTAGATATAAAGATAATCCTAGTATTAATCATCCTAATCAGAAAATATTTATAATAAATATTAATAATTATATATGTCTAATTCCTTTTCTTGAAACTGAAACTGAAATATTTTTAAAAACAATATATAAAAGCAGAAAATATACAAAATTATATTTACAAGGAGATAAAAAATGAAACTGTATAAATTAGATAAAGAAGAAAAAGAAACTTGGAAAGCGATGTATAGAGGAGATTATAAAACTGTACCGAACCTCCAAGAAGAAATAAAAAGATATGCAAGTTATGCAAAGAACAGAAAGCAAATAAAAAACAAAAACATTAATATTAGAATTAATGAAAACGATTTAGACATTATAAAAAATATAGCAAAAGAAAAAGGGCTTCCATATCAAACATATATAGGTTCGACGCTTCACAAAATCGCAATGAAACACAAATAAGATGATAAATGTCTAAGTAGTTTTCAAAATATTCTAGTTTTTACCCTATAGAATTAAACCCGCCGTTAGCAGTATTAGCTAGGCTATAAGTGCTATCGGTTGAA
The DNA here is from genome assembly GCA_031259185.1 of Elusimicrobiota bacterium. Classification (GTDB taxonomy): domain Bacteria; phylum RUG730; class RUG730; order RUG730; family RUG730; genus JAIRLV01. The sequence continues at coordinate 4,249 of JAIRLV010000270.1, forward strand.
TTATTAGAGTAAGAACTAGTTTGTGAAGGCGCTATACAATT
>JAIRLV010000316.1 GCA_031259185.1 Elusimicrobiota bacterium
ATATCAGATTATAAGATTGATATAATAATTGAAAAACAGATAAAGATAAAACAAAATAAAATAAAACAATAAAAAGGTTTTTTTTATGATTAAATATATTATAAAAAAATTTTTTGGCACTAGAAACAGTCGCGTTATAAGTAGTCTGCAACCGATTGTAAATAAAATAAATTCTTTTGAATATTCGTTTTCAAAATTATCAGATGAATATTTGCAATCAAAAACAATAGAGTTTAAGTCTAGATTGGAAAACGGCGAAACTCTTGACGATATATTGCCAGAAGCTTTTGCTGTTGTGAGAGAAGCGAGTAAGAGGACGATAGGGTTGAGACATTTTGATGTTCAGATTATGGGCGGAATTATTTTACATAAAGGTAAAATTGCAGAAATGAAAACAGGCGAAGGTAAAACTCTTGTAGCGACTTTGCCTGTTTATTTGAATGCTTTGACAGGAGAAGGTGTACACATTGTGACTGTAAACGATTATCTTGCTAAAAGAGATAGTGAATGGATGAGACCAATATTTGAGTTTTTAGGATTGAGCGTTGGGCTTATTCAGCATGATATGAGATCTATAATAAAAAAAGAAGCCTATAAATGCGACCTTACTTATATTACAAACAATGAGCTAGGTTTTGATTATTTGCGAGATAATATGGTGATAAGAAAAGAAGATAGAGTATTGAGAAAATTAAATTTTGCAATAATAGATGAAGTTGATAGTATATTGATAGATGAAGCTAGGACTCCTTTAATCATTTCAGGAGCTGCTGAAAAGTCTACAGACAAATATTATACAATTAACAAAATAGTTCCTCTTTTGAAAGGAAAATTTGTTTCCGAAGAGGAACAAATTGACGCAAAATATAAAAATGAAGATTTAAGTAAAGGTTATGATTATCTCGTTGATGAAAAAAATCATAATATTTCTCTTACGAGTGATGGTATATTAAAATGTGAAAAAATATTAAACATAGAAAATCTTTATAATGATATGGAATCTGAATGGGTACATCATATAGTGCAAGCTTTAAAAGCGCACAATCTTTTTAAACGAGATGTGGATTACGTTGTTAAAGATAATGAAATTATAATTGTAGATGAATTCACAGGAAGATTAATGCCTGGAAGAAGATGGAGCGATGGGTTGCATCAAGCTGTAGAAGCTAAAGAAAACGTTGCAATAGCAGAAGAAAATCAAACGCTTGCAACTATAACGTTTCAAAATTTTTTTAGAATGTATTCAAAATTGGCTGGTATGACAGGAACTGCTTTGACAGAAGCGGAGGAATTTTATGAGATTTATAAATTGGATGTTGTAGAAATACCTACAAATAAACCGACAATAAGAGAAGATTTTACAGATGTGATATACAAAAGCGAAAGAGAAAAATATAATGCAATTATGAAGGATATTATTGAAAATAGAAAAAATGGCAGACCTGTTTTGGTTGGAACAAAATCTATTGAAAAAAGTGAATATTTGTCTAGTTTATTGAAAAAGAAAGGCGTCCCGCATCAAGTTTTAAATGCTAAATATCATGAGCAAGAAGCGAATATTATTGCGCAAGCAGGTAGAAAGAATACAGTTACAATTGCAACTAATATGGCTGGTAGAGGAACAGATATAGTTTTGGGCGGGAATCCATTAAATGATGACGAAGCGGAAATAGTAAAAAATTTAGGCGGATTATATATCATAGGGACTGAAAGACACGATTCTAGAAGAATAGATAATCAGCTTAGAGGTAGATCAGGGCGACAAGGAGACGCAGGCGCTACTAGATTTTATATATCTCTTGAAGATGATTTGATGAGACTTTTTGGAACAGATAAAACCTCGCTTTTTACGAAATTGGGATTAGAAGAAGGGCAAGATATCCAACATCCTTGGATTTCAAAAGCTATTGCTAGCGCTCAAAAAAGAGTAGAAGGAATGAATTTTGATATAAGGAAACAATTAATAGAATTTGACAATGTTATGAACAAACAAAGAGAAGTCGTTTATAAACAAAGAGATATGCTTTTATTTGCAGAAAATCTTGATACTGCGGTAAATGATGTTATAGACGATGTTGTAGAATCGGTTATTGATACATATATACCATCAAAAGCTTATCCAGAAGAATGGAATTTGAAAGGACTATGCGATTGGATAAATATTAACGCGAATTCTGATATTGATACTTTGGAGGAATTTAGAGAATATCAAAGAGATGGAATTATAAATAGCATAAAGGAATTATTGTACGAAATTTATTCACAAAAAATAAAAGAGCTATCTAAAAATATAGTTTTAGAAATACAAAGGATTGTTTTATTACAAGTGGTAGATATTTGTTGGAAGGAACATCTTTATAATTTGGATCAGTTAAGAAAAGGGATTGGCTTTAGGGCATATGGACAAAAAGATCCGATTTTAGAATATAAAAATGAAGCATACAAATTATTTTTAGCAATGATACAGAGAATTAAAACGACTAGTTTTGAATATATTTTTAAAGCAGATATGACAAGAAAAATTTTAATAGATGAAAAAGATGATTTTGAAATGGTAAAAGAATTATCTAATGAAAAAAAGAAAAATAATTTTTCACAACAAAGATTAAAAATAAACAAAATCGGCAGGAACGATATATGTCCTTGTGGTAGTGGGAAAAAATATAAAAAATGTTGTGGTAAAAATTAAAAAATTTAAATATAATTTTCTAAATAAATCTCATAAGAAATAATTTCAAAATAACAATCGACAATTAAAAAATAACAATGAAGTAAAAAAAATAAATTTTTTACAAAATGAATAAACAGGAAAATTTATAAATAAAATGTTTCAATTAGACGATATTGTAGAAGTGAAAATTGAACAAATAGCAAATGGAGGAGAAGGCGTTGGTAGAGTAAATAACTTTGTTATTTTTGTTCCTTTTTCTGCCGTCGGCGATGTTTTAGATGTAAAAATTGTTAAACTTTCAAAAACGTTTGCAAA
>JAIRLV010000326.1 GCA_031259185.1 Elusimicrobiota bacterium
TACCTTTTCGCTACTTCTAATATCTCTTATTCTTTCAAGTAATTCGTCAAAATAATTATTTTTTGCAAGCTTTAATCTTTCATCGTCTAATACAAAGCCTTTAATAATGTATTCTTTTAGCTTTTGAGTAGCCCATTGTCTAAAATGTACTGCCGTAATTGAATTTACACGATAACCAACTGAAATAATTGCATCAAGATTATAAAAAGTAATTTCTCTTTTTACAAGCCTCTCTCCTTCTTGTTGAACTATTTCCATTTTGGAAATAGTTGAATCTTCACTTAATTCTCCTACTTCAAATATATTTTTAATATGTTTTAAAACAGCTGGAACTTCTACACCAAATAAATCAGACATTTGTTTTTGGTTAAGCCAAATATTTTCATTTTCTAACTTTACATCGATTTTTGTTTTTCCATCTGCACTTTGGTAGATTATAATACTGCTCTCTTTCTGTTTTTTTAATATATTTTTTTCATCCATAATATCACCTTCCCTATAAAACATATTTTTTATATCTTTTTCAATAATTCTTTTTCAATCCTTTTCTAACTTAAATTGTGTAGTTACTGTATATTAAACAAACCTAATCATGAAGTTTTGCTAACTTTGAAAAATATTCATAAGGTTCTGTGAGGCTATTTTGTGCATGTGTTATATCTGCAATATACCAAGAATTATCGTAAGAATCTACTTTTTTTACATGCCCTCCAACATCGCCTTTAGCTTTTTCGCCAGTTTTCTTTTCCCAAAAGTCTTGCCATGTGTCATATCCAATTGGCAATCTTTCAGCAGTTCCATGAATATTTTTAATTAACATCTATAATTACCTCCTTATCTAAATCTAAAAAAATATAACTACACAATTTATATTTTCTATAAATATATCAACATTTTTATTTATTTTTTATGCTTCGTTGGATCTATTAAAGTATGTTTTTGCCCTGGTTTTGGAGTTGGTGGAGCTGGCTTTCCTTTAACAAGAGTTGTTTCTGTTCCATTAGGTGTTCTATATTGCCCTGATTTTGGGACGCTTTCTCCTGGTTTTATTTTTATTTTTGCCATTTTTTTCAACATTTTTAATTGTTTTTTGTTTTTATTTATAATATTTCATATCTACCATTAGAAATACTATAACTTTAAATTCAACGTTCCCAAATAGAAACAATTGTAATTATTATAAATATTTTCTTTATCTAAAAAATCTACAGAATAATTTTTATTTGAAACGTATATGTGCATTTTGGTATCAATACACTCAAAAATTATGTCTATTGCTGAATTTTGGGTGATTTTATTATAATCATCATATCCATAATAATCTAAATTTTTTGATGGAGCTTCTCCCATAATTATTATATCTGGATCCATTTCTTTTAACCAAGCATCTGGAATCCTACCACTTTTTCTACCGTGATGTGGTGCAAATAATAAGTTAATTTTTGGAAAAGTAATTTCTTTAATAATATTTTCCATAAAATCATTTTCTAAATCACCCATCCATAAAACTGTTACACTATTTTTGATACTATATTTTATAATTGGAGAAATATTATTAGGGCACGTTCCATTTTTTACATTTTCTAATTCTCTTTTAAAATATTCATTACTTATAATAGGCCATAAAATATTTATCCCTGCATTATAAATATAATGTCCATTTTCATCTTCTCCATCTCTATTCATCCATTTCCTATAACAGCCTTTACTAATATAAAAAGCTTTTTTTTCGCTATCTCTTAGTTTACAGTATCTTTTGAAAGAATCCGTTTCTTCTAATTTTGTAGCTTCATTTTTTACACAATAAAAATTTATTATTTCAGATTCATCATCTAAATAATTCAATTGTTGAATATGATCTTCATCAGGGTGAGTTGATATGAATCTGGAAATTATTTTATTTTTACTTTCTTCTTTTATTTCATCAATTATTTTTTCCCTATTATTATCAGAAAGGCAACAATCAATGATTGTAAAATTTGGAGTATTATGTTTAATATAAAACATATCCCCATTACCAACTGCAAATGATTTTATTATACTCATTTTACATCACTCCTATTATTTATTATTTCAATTTTTTTAGCAATATAGTTAGTTTGTTTTATAAATGACAAGATAAATATTATAAGTAATGATAATATGATAATAAAATTTGAAAGTAATTTAATAAAGTTAAAACATAATAATAAAAAAAATAAGCCTACTAATGTTCTATACATATTATTTATTTCTAATAAATCAGAGATTCTATTATCTTTTTTATTAGCTTCACAATAATCTCTATATTGGATATATTTTATAATTTTTGTTTTTTTTAAAGCAGATTCTATAAATAATGATGAGATTCTACTAATAATTAATCCTAAAAAATAATAAAGAAAAAAATCAGTTACAATCTCATCTGTTTTAATTTTGATTGAAAAAAGGTAGTTACAAAAAATAGAGAACAGTACACCTGAAAAAATATTATTAAATATATTTATAAGATGTTATCTTTTCAAAAAGCTTTTCCAGCATTTATATTAATGTCCTTTTTATTTCTTCAACAGTTTTTGACTTATAACCTAATTTTTCTGCTAATTCCAATTGGCTTAATCCATTCTTTTTTCTTGCTTCTTTTATTTTATTTTTGTCATTAATTTTACTTCTAATTTTAACTTTCATTTATTCATATCCTTCTTATATTTTTTTAAAATTTCAAAAGATGTATTCAATAAAGATAACTTATCTTCAAACTCCATTTGTGAAAAATTTTTTAATAACATAACGGCATTTTCAGTTAATTCTTTTCTATCTCCTGTATCACTAATAATTAATGTCGCATGAGGGCTATTGACATTTCCCATATTGTTATTGATATTGCTATTATTGATATATTTTTCCCACCCCATTAGTTGTATTGGAGTAACATGTAAAGTTTTAGCAATAGATTCTATTTTAGATATTGGGAAAAACCTCTTCCCTTTTTCTATTTGCGCAATTGCAGAGCTATTATTATATCCAGTTCTTTTTGCTACAAATTCTTGTGAAAATTTTAAATTTTCTCTTAATTTTTTTATTTTAAATCCAATTTCTTTGTTCATTTTATAATCCTTTTAGAATAAATTTTAAATAAAAGTTAAAAAAAATTGAATTTTTTTAAAAAATATTCTTGACTTTTTGTGAAATTAATTTATAATTATATTAACAATTAGAAAGTATAAGGATGGAAAATGAATTTAGAACAATTAAAATGTAAAATAAAAAAAAACGGATTAAAACAAAAATATATAGCAAAACAGCTAGGCATTACACCAGAATGTTTAATCTACAAACTGAAAGGAAAAAGAGATTTTAAAAATAGTGAAAAAAATAGCATTATCAAAAATTCTTAATATTAAAATTTTTTTGTAGTTTATTTTCACTATTTGTGAATATAAATTTTACAAAATTTTAAATTTAGATATTGTAGTTAGAGAAAAACAGAAAAAAAATTAATAAAAAAGGAGGAATATTATGGATTTTTTAGACAAATTAGTTGAGGAGAATAAAGATATTACAGATAAAATTAGTAAGTTAACAGATAGGACAGATGAAATATTAATGAGCCATCGATACGAAGAATGGACGAAAGAAGCGAATGAAGAATATAAAATGTTGCATCAGCAAAAAAAATGCGATGCAATTATATAGTTTCATTCTAGAAAAAAGAATAGAATTTTATAATAAAAACAATAAATAAATTACATAAAAAAATTATATTTTTATACACTTTATATACAAACAGAGGGAGTAAAAAAATGATAGACAAAAACAAAGTAAAGAAATTGCAATTTTTGTTGAACATTGCAAATGTAGGGCTTAATATAAATAATTATAATTTAGATTTAGAGCCCGCAATAGATGAGAGCGGAGCAGGCGGAATATTTGATTTAGCATTTGATATTGTAGGAATAATTAATGAGGAG
>JAIRLV010000018.1 GCA_031259185.1 Elusimicrobiota bacterium
CGCGAAATTTTGCGAAATGTTTTTAATTTTTAAACTGATATATTTTTCTTTGAAAACGCAAAAGGTTTAGTTTTTAGTTTAAATAAATTTTAATAGTATCTGCAAGACAAAAGCAAGAAGGCACGACGAAGCTACAATTTTGATGGTGGTTACCCAATTACGTTTAGTTACAAACTTGTATGAAAAAAACAAAATTAATTGACTCAAATAGGAAACGACAAATACTATAATTTTATTAATTGCAAAAATATTCAAATTAATAAGAAAGTTTATTAAAATTAAACATAAAACTACAGGTAACAATATGCACTGCGAAAGCCAAAGTGATTTTGTTATATAGAAAAATTTTTCTTTAAACTTTACCTTACGGCAAACTATTGAGTCGATTGATAATAAAAACACACCTTCAGAAATTACTATTCCAAAAATTGTAGATAAAATAATCATTGAATTTATCAAAAAGGATCCAAAATTTAATATTGAACCCTTCAAATAGTAAAGAAAAACCATCAATAGTACAGAAACGATAATTATTGCGGAAATTATCAAATTATTTTCAAGAAATTTCAATTTTTCTTTTGATTTTCTAGAAATTATTTCAAAACTCATTTTAACTCCATTTACTTAATATTAAATTGCTTTCTATGAAAGCTGCCAAAAAATAAATAATAGCCATAATAAAATTTAATATAATTGTAAATTTAAAAATATTTTTCATAGATAGGTTATCTAAATTTCTTTTTTTAGCTAAAATCATTCCACCGAAAACTGCAACGCATAGACCTGATAATTCAAGAAAAGTAAACAAAATTGTTTGAAATGTGTGTATACCATATAGTACTGTACCGATCAAAAATGAATTAAAAAATAAATACAAACATCCAAGTACTCCGTGACTTAAAAAACTTAAAATAAAACTAAAAATTGCAATTGCAAAATTGTGTAAGGCAATATCGATGACCATTTGGCCTTTATTGCCGACCAAAAAACGCAAAATTCCGGCCATTCCTGTTAATGTAGTCACATTTTTATCAAATTCTAATTTTGAAAAAATAAACCATGGCAAAATCAGCCCAATGATTGCAAAAATAACGATAACTATGTAAATAACCTTATAGAAATTTATCTTCTTTGAGCCATCATGTGGTTTTATTAAGCTGCTGTTCTTGATATTCTCTGACAAATTCAATTCTCCTGTTAATTGATATACCGCTGAATCTAATTTTTTCGCTTATATTTTCACTTTTTATAATTTCAAGTCCTCTTAAAACTGCTTCCTTGCCAATAACTTTTATTGCATAAATGTCGGCTTTGAGTTCGTCGTTTTCGTTTTTACGATCCATAATCTTTTTATAAAAAAACGCAAAAATTATATATATTATTACCGAAATCCATATTTTCAAATCATTTTTATTATCAATAACTTGAGACAGAAATCCAATTCCGGTAATGCTTAAAAATGTCATAACAACAAAAATAAATATCGACCAAAAATTTTTCTTGCGGCCGGCAGTTTTTAAATGTCCGACCTCGTGCATTAAAACATATTTTTTTAACGCATCATTTCCGCAAAAAACATCTTTGTGAATCAAGATAGAGTTGTCTATGTAGCAAGCAAAACCGTATATTTTAGAAAAAATACTATCCAAAGGGTTGTGAGGGTACATAATGTTCAATTTATAACCTTTATATTCCCCAATATTTATACTTAAAATGTAATTTAAAATGACCTTTCTAAAAATTAAAAATATTAAAAAAATTGCTGTTGTAATTCCGAAAACTATTCCAAACTTTGTAAACTCGTCAACCAAAAAGAAAACTGCAATGCTACAAATTATTGTTAGAATAATATCAAAAACTCTGTGTATTAATTTTATGGAATCTGAATTGTAACAAAATTCACAATTTTTATTTTTTATACCGATTTTTAAAATATTTCCGCCGAAAAGCGATATCATTTCATTATTTTGTCTTATTAAATAAAACGTTTCTATAAATAAACATTGCCAAAAACCAATTTTTTTGTAGTAAATTTCATTATAGAAGGCTTTATCCAATTCTTTAACTTTATCAATAATTAATAATGGATACTTAAAATAAATCCAAATCGAACCTCCGATGGCCACAAATATAGTGCAAATGCATAGAATAATAAAGTTTTTATCATTCGCCAATAGCCAACAATTGTAAAAATATTTCGAAATAAAAACAATAAAAATACAATTAAAAAATAAATTTGCAGTTGAAAATATTTTTTTGATGTGTAATTACCCACCTTAAATTTTAAATTAAAGGCAAGTAATAGACCTGCCTTTAATTTTTTTATATCGTTCGTTAAGCTGTGCCGACAAGTGTGCCGGCGATACCAATGAGAGCTAAAGGACCTAAGGCTGCTACAGCAAGACCCAAACCAACATAAGCGCCGGTTCCGAATCCAAGCCCGGCAGCTGCACCTCCGGCAGCAGTGGTTCCGATTAAAGCACCGACATTTACGGCTGTGCCGGCAGCAGACGCTGCGCCTGCTACAGATCCAATCGCTCCTATTGCCGTTAAAGCGCCGCCACCACCGGAAACGGCACTGGCAACCGTTACACACAAATCAGAGTTATTTCGAACTCCCTCATCAAATTTTATATCAGTCTCTGAGTCAAAACCATAAGATTTTCCCAAACCG
>JAIRLV010000026.1 GCA_031259185.1 Elusimicrobiota bacterium
ATCATCCACCTAAACTCCCTCCTGCGCTGTTACTAAATTTTTTATTTTTTTCTTGACTTTAAACACGGTCTCTTTTTTTTGTCCGATGTCAAAAAAAAGTAGATTTAAATAAAAATATATTTTTAAAATAAAATTATTTTGTCAAAGAATAAAAAAGAAAAGTAAAAGGAAAGAAATAAAATAATTCTTAAGTTTTATCCTTGCTCGCATTTGTGAACGCAGTTTTTGCTTTTAAAAAAAAATATTTTTTAGTTTTTTTATCGTCTGCATTAGTGGAGAGAAGCTGGAAAAATTTAGAAAAGCGTTAAAAAAAATTCTAACTGTTTAAGTTTTTTTGTAAAAAAAACGAGTTTTAGAATTTTTTAGCTTTTCGTTAAAAATTTTCCCCTATCTCGAACGAAGCAGACTAGCTTTTTTCCCCTTATTTCTTATTTGTAAAAAATTTTATGAAAATAATTTACAGTTTTGATAAAAATATGTTAAAATAATTAAAATTATTTAAAATATATAAAGGATTTAATGTGAATATTTTAGTAATAAACGGACCAAATTTAGGGTTATTGGGGAAAAGGGAACCGCTTGTTTACGGAACCAAAAGTTTAGATGATATTAGCAAAAAACTTGTGGACATTGCGAAAGCAATTAATGATAAAATAAAAATAACAACTGAAGAAATAAAACTGTCTTTTTTTCAATCTGATATAGAAGGTGAAATAGTGAAAAAGATAGGAGAAGCATGGACCAAAGATTCTATAGATGGGATTTTAATTAATCCTGGCGCGTATACGCATACTAGCATAGCTATACACGACGCTATACAAGCGAGTAATTTACCTACTGTGGAAGTTCATTTATCTCATATTTATAGTAGAGAAAATTTTAGGCATACTTCTATTATTTCTAGCGTATGCGTAGGACAAATTTGCGGTTTTGGAGAAAATAGTTATTTTTTAGGGCTTCAAGGGTTGCTAAATTTTTGTAAAAACACTTAAGGAAATATCTCTTTGTAAAAATTCTTTATAAAGATTGCTTGGAGATGATTTTATGAATAAAATTATTATAATAGAAAAATTTAATTTAATAAAAAATAAGAATATTTATATTTTAGCTGTAATTTTGGCTTTATTTTCTGTAAATTTAGTTTTTTCGAATGATAATAACATAGAAATTTTTGATAAAACAGAAAACTTAACACGAGAACAGATATTAGAAAAAATATCAATTATAAAGGATATAGAGAAAGAAAATAAAATAAAAAGTAAAAGACTGAAAAAAGAATTAAAAGAAGAAAAGAAAAAGTTAAAAAGATTAAAATTAGATAACAAAGATTTTGAAAATGAAAATAAAGAAATTACAGATTATATAGTTAATGAAAATATTGCTCGTGATGATATTGAATTATCACCTGAAAAAACTTCTTTAGAGGAAGTTGTGACGGATATTTGGTCTTATGACGAAAATTTTTTATATTCAAATAACGACCTAGAAACTGTTCCAGAAAAAAAAATTATACTTGAATCATCATTAATTGACAATAAAAAGTTAAAATCAGACAATGGATTGTTTTTGATTTACGATATTTTTATTGACGAAAATTTTTTGATAAATCAAAACGATATAACATTTTTGGCATTAGAAAAATCTCTTTTGAAAAATTATAATGATATTCAACCGATATTTAATAATGCAAAAGATTTTTCTATATACTTAAATTTAAAAGGTCCTTTTTTGGATTTTTTATTAATCCAAAAATCTATAATAAAAAATCAATATAAAGAAAGCAAAGAAAATAGAGAAAATAATAAAATATTAAAAAATTGGCAACTATTAAATAGAGCTATTGACGATAAATTGACAATTGAGGATAAAGCCTATATACTTGAAAGAATTAGATTTATCCCAGATAACAAAATTATTAATGAAAATAAAAAAATCAATACTATGTATACTTCCTTAAAAAAATTAGATTATGAAATTTTAAAATCAACAGATTTATCGCTAATAGAACAATATATTAAAAACTTTGAAAAATATACTGATTTTTTTGAAAAACTTTTGTTTATTCAAAATTTGATTTGGCTTGACGACTATTCATTAAAAGACGACAAACTAAATGAAATTTTAAATAATGACGATTATGAAATTACAAAAAAAGATTTAACCTATATCATTAATTTTAAAAAAGAAAAATTAGAAACCGCTGTTCAATTTTTTTTTAATTTGCCTGAAAAATGGTCTTTTTTCGTTTCTCCATATTATAATGCCAAACTAGATATTTTAGCTAGCAATAGTCTCAATAATTATCTAAAGCAATATTTGGCAGAAAATATCGATATGGTTAATGATGCAAGCTGGCAAGTTGCAAAAAGTTATAAATCGTTGAATAATTTTTATTTAAATACTGAGGCAAAACATTTAAATCATAGGTTTCCAGTTGGGATAGTGACAGATTTAGATTTTATTGACAAAAATATACTAAAAGTTTTAGCCGTCAGAGATTATGAAATAATTATCAATAAAGGAAATTTTTATGAATACGATAAAGCAATATTGAATGGATTTGGTAAAAATAAAAAAAATATTTGTTTACTTTTTGAAAATATAGAT
>JAIRLV010000040.1 GCA_031259185.1 Elusimicrobiota bacterium
CCTATATAAAAAAGAAAATTGAAATTGAAATTATTAAAAGTTAAATTATAGTATCTATGTAAAGGTTCTGAAATTATTGACAAAAAACATAAAGATAATATAATTATTTTTAGCAATAAAGGATGTTTTTTGAAAACAGGGAAAGCTTTTTTTAAATAAGAAATTATATAATATTGAATTAATATATATAAAAAAATTATTAAAAATATAAATATGAATTTTATCAACATTTAAACAGTGCCTTAATATTGATTTTTGTTAATTTATATTATATATAAATAAAAAAAATTTGCAAAATATAATTAATTTATGATATAATAGAAAAATAGATATTTTAGAAATTTTAAAAGTTATTTAGAGGATGAATAAATATGGTTCAACTAAAAAAATTTTATAGAGATAGAAAAAATGGTATAATTTTTGGAGTATGTTCTGGTCTATCTGTATATTTAGCTGACTTGTGGAAAATAAATATTTCAGCTACGCTCTTGAGAATATTATGGGTTTTGATGGTTATATTTTCTTCTGGTTTTGGAATATTAATATATGCATTTTTTGCCATTATGTTCCCAGATAAAAGCGAGCCAAATTTATAATTGAAAATTTATATAAATAATAATAATATTTTTAGGAGGAATTCAAAAATGGCGCAACAATTTACAAATACTGCTATTTTAGAACAAAAAAGTTTTATGTCAAAAGTTTATGGACTGATGGCGATGGGCTTATTAATAACTGCTGTAATTTCTTTTTTAGTTTCTACAAATCAGATTTTAGTCGCTTATCTTTTTTCAAATAAATTTTTATATATAATGCTTTTTGTAGTTGAGCTTTTTATTGTCGGTTATTTAGCTAGTAGAGTGAGATACATGAAATATTCAACTGCTATAAATTTATTCATAGCATATTCTGTAATAAATGGGATTACTTTATCATTTATATTTTTGGCTTATACTAGAGCTAGTATTTTTTCTGCTTTTTTTACAACAGCTGGGATGTTTGGAATAATGAGTATTTATGGTTACACTACTAAAAAAGATCTCGCATCAGTCGGGAATTTTCTTTTTATGGGATTAATTGGAATAATCATAGCTTCTATTGTAAATATTTTTATGCGAAATTCTGTTTTTGATCTTTTAATTTCTATATTAGGTGTTATAATCTTTACAGGGTTGACTGCATACGATACGCAAAAAATTAAAAACTATTTATTTCTAAATTCAAATTCTGAAGAAGATAAAAAATCAGCAATTATGGGAGCATTGACACTATATTTAGATTTTATAAATCTATTTTTGATGTTACTTAGACTTATGGGACGTAGTAGAAATTAATTAAAATATAGTTATTATGTGGCTAATATTCATTTTCCTAGGATTCATTTTTTTATATTTTTCAAAATTAGATAAAAAAGATAAATCAAACAACAAAAAAGTTTATAATTTCCAAGTTTTAAGCAATAAAGAGAATAAAAATAAATTTGTATCAAAAACTTGTAAATTGTTCTCTTTACAAAATAAAATTACAGATTTTGAAAGAAATTTAAGTTTAGAAACAGAAAAAAATTTTTTTTATTCACTAAATATCCCAAAAACTGCTCCTAAAAATTTATATGATAGTATTCAAATTTTTTATGCCCTGCAGTTGTTATTATATTTATCGGCAAAAACTAAATTCAATTTGGAATTTTTTTTAAAGAATATTCAAAAAAGTAAAACAAAAATAGTTCTAAATTTTTATGATAATAAAAGATTTGAATTTTATTTTGATGAAATACTTTACTCAAAAATAACAAAAATTATAGATACTATTTTGGAAATAAAGTATAAAAATATTCATAATAATGAGCTTTTTTTAAAAAATGATTTTTATGAAAGCAATAAATGTCAACATTGCTTTTTTTATACAAGTTGTTGATGAGATGAATAAAATATTCGAATAACTATAATGAAATTTAAACATATTTTTATTTATTCAAAAATGAAAAACTTGATTTTGACAAAAATTTTGATATAGTATAAATCTTATAAATTGTCTATAACAATTGGTTTTCAGCAAAACTAAAAAAACCTTCATCAGAAACTATTAAATGATCCAGCAAGCTTACATCTATACTCATAAGACTATTTTTTATATTTTCTGTCAAATCTTTATCAAATTGCGAAGGTTCTAGTTCTTTCGTTGGATGATTATGTGAAATAATTATTCCCATCGCATTATTTTGTAAAATTTTTTCTATCAAATTTCTTGGGTAAATAGTAACTTCATTGACCGTCCCGTTTGCGATAATTTCATAATTCAAAATTTTATTTGCATTATCAAGGTAAATTACGGCAAATTTTTCATCTTTACTTGAACCAATTAAAAATTTGAATAATTTATATGCAGATTCTGTGGTATTTATAACTTCTGTAAAAGAGGTATCGTTTTTTTTAATATTTTCAAACGATAGTTTGATAAATAATTCTTTTAGAATTTTTAGATAAGATATCGTATAATTTGACACTCCTTTAATTTCTTTTAATATTTTTGTGTCAGCGTTAATTATGTTATTAATGGTTTTAAATCTTGTTAATAAATTTTTTGCAAT
>JAIRLV010000047.1 GCA_031259185.1 Elusimicrobiota bacterium
TACGTCGCAGACTGCGAGCGTAGTGGCACGCTGTACGCACACGCATCAACCTGGCTCAATCAGGACCGCTGGGAAGACGCTCCTAGCACGATACCGTCGCGCATTGCGCAAGCTCCGCCTGCGTTTCAGCCTAAAAAAACGATTGACGGAAACTCTCCAGCGTCTCGGACGACTCGCCGAGCGTATGAAATGCTTGGGTTAGACTATCGCGAACGCTCGCTAGAGTATGTTTTTGACAAAGCAAAACAGGAGAAACAAGGGCAAATTGTGGAAGTTCAAACAATCGAAACGGGGAATTAAAATATGAATTTTGAAAATTTTAAAAGAGGTATTTGTATTATCTCAATTTCCGCAAGCGTAGACGTGACAGAAGAGCAATTGCAAATAATCTTTGAGATTCTCAAGACTCAAGATATTGACGACGCCGAGTTTTTAGAGGCTTGCAAGCTCATAGCGCTGCATGAAAAGTTTTATAACAAGTTGCCCGAACCGGTTGTGTTTTGCGATTACGCGTTAAAAGTCCGCGAGCGCAAGGCGGAAGAGCGAGATAGACTGGCGAGCCGGAGCGTAAAACTTGCCGCCCCGGAGCCTACAGAATCGGCGAGGATTCGCAAGATGTACGAGAGATGCGCGGTTTTATATAAAGCGTATCGCACCCCGGCATATCAGAAAATTAGAGGGATAAAGAGCGAAGAAGAAATTCCGGAAAAGCTGCGCGAGATTTTTAAGGAGTTGCCTCTTGAAGGAATTAAAAAGATAGGTCTTCGGTTAAACGGTAGCGATAGAAGAGAACAACAACAAAGTTTTAAAATTTAAATAAAAAATTAAGAAATAATAATTCACAAAAAAGTTTGATTTTTAACTTTTTTTAAAGAAAAAACAGAAATATTAAAGGCATAAACAATGCAAAAAAGTTTTAATTTTGATGACGGTTATGTTTTTAAACAAAAAGATTTAGTTAAAAAAAAACGAAACTCTGTCACCTTTTCCCGTTGCAAATACGTTGAAGCCCCTGTAAAAAACTTATTTTTGCACGTTTTAAAAGGGTGGTTAATTGATATTATTTGGAAAGGTCAATTTATTGACTGGTTAGACAAAGATGATTTCAAGGAAATAATTAACATGGCGGGATTAACTGAACAGTCGGTCGATAAAGTTATTAATTATTTGTCAGACAAACCTTATAAACCTAGAACTTTTGACATGGTTTTTAATAGACTTGTGCAAATTAATTATATAGATAATTATTATAGATAATAATAATCTATAACTAAATTATCGCTTTTATTTATGACTATTATTAAATTAACAAAGGATTTTTTTCTTATGCGTAAAACTCTTTTTCTATTTCTAATCATTTGTTGTTTGGTTTGTTCATCTTGTTCATTGTTATTTAACCTTGACATGCCACAATTAGTAGGGAAGACAATTAACGACGTAATAGAACGTAATGGATTAGAAATAAAAAAAATAACACAAGAAAAAGATAAAATAGAATATACTGTAACACATTATGTGGAAGTAGAAAAAAAAGCATACCTAGAACAAAAGTGCGACAGTAAAGGAAATCATTGCATTTACGAAATAAACCCACCCACAACCGCGCAAATGCTTTGCGGTTATGATATTATTACCGACAAAAATAATATTATATTAAGCGCTTCAAAACGCGTAATAGCCTCTAATTGTAATTTAAAATAATGCCAAGATTTGACTCAACTAACCCAACATCTTTAAAGAATCTACCAAAGGAAAAGCAGAGAGAAATTGCCAAAAATGGAGCTATTGCAGCGGCAAAAAAAAGACAAAAGAAAAAACTAATGTCAGAAATTTACGCCGACTTTTTAGCCGCGAAACATAAAGTTGTTTTAAAAGATGAAAACAATAAAAAACAATTAGAAACAATTACCGGAAAAGCCTACTTATTTCATGTGTTAAAGTTTATTTTAAACTCAAAAGGCGATAACGCCTCAAAGGTGAGACTACTTAAGGAAATACGCGAAGCAACGGAAGGAACAAAATTGATAACAAATTTTGAAACCTCAAATAATGAGCTTATCGCTGATTTAAAAGATTTATTTTCAAACCAAACCAATAAAAGGGAGATTGACGATTTCTTAAAAGACGACTTTGTAAAAAATGAAGAATAAATTAACGCCTTTCAATCCCAAAGTTCAAAATTATATAAATCTAAGTTTACAAGATGACACTTGGTTAAATATTGCGGAAGGCGCTAAACGCGCCGGCAAAAACGTCGCCAATATTATAGCCTTTTGTTTAGCTGTTGATTACTCTCCCGACCCAATTCATTTAGTAGCTGGCGTAACGTTAAGCACAGCAATTCAAAACGTTATAGATTCAAACGGCTACGGAATATTAAACTTTTTTCATGGCAAAATTAAAAAGCAAAAAATTAATGAACGCCTTAGTTATACCATTATTGATTCTAAGGGGAGAAATAAAACCATCATAGTTTTAGGCGGCGGAAAAAAAGGCGATGAAACAAAAATACGCGGAAACTCTTACGGGTGCGTATATTTAACGTAAGCTAATTTGTTAAACGAAGATTTTATAAAAGAAAGTATAGACAGGACAATTAATTCAAAATATAAAAAAGTGTTTCACGATTTAAATCCAATGTGGGCTGAACATTGGTATTATAATAATATCTTAAACAGCTATAAAGGCATTAACTATTGCCATTTTGTTATAACGGATAATAATGCTTTATCTGACGACGTTATTAAAAAACTATTTAGCGAGTACAATAAAGATTCAGTTTGGTTTAAACGTGATATTCTCGGCCAAAGGATAGCCAGCGAAGGGATTATTTTTAAACAAATAAATGAACGCCCGGCTGATTATATTGCTAATTATGAGCAAGTTAAAAAGTGCCACAAAATTATAATAGGTTTAGATTTTGGCGGTTCCAAATCAAACACCGCTATTGTTGCTTGTGGTTTCTTTGATAAAACAATAATCGTTATTAAGTCTATATTAATCCCAACAAACTCCACAATTGTTTTTATTGCCCAAAAATTAAAAGAGTTTATTTCTGATTTAAAACAAATAACAACCGCTCGAATAGTTTCAGTACAGGCGGATAATGAAAATCAAATAGCAATAGCTACGCTTTTAACTTATAGGCTTGGCGTGCCAATTTTAAACTGTAATAAAAGAAAAATTATAGAAAGGATTAGATTAAAAGAAAAACTGTTAAATTCTAAGCAATATTTTTTTTATATGCCTGACGCAAAAACTGCCCTTGAATCTTCAAAAAGACAACTTTGGAGCGATAAAAATAGAGATACAAGGTTAGATGATGGCTTAATAGATATTGATAGCGCAGACGCTGAAGAATATTGCTGGACGTCTATACCCTTTTTATTCATTTAGGACAAAAAACAATGAACATTTCATCATTTTCAAATAATATTTCATCAGCTGACAAAAATTTTATTCAAGATAAAGTTACCTTATTCAATCAATTATATTCCGGATATTGCCCAGAATATCACAGCTTCAAATTAGGTGAAAAAAGAAAGGAATATAAAATTATTCCCCTTAATATGACTAAACAAATTGGCGAAGATAATGCCTCATTAATTGTAAATGAAAACCTTTCTTTTAATATTCAAGATAAACAGGTTAAAACTTTCTTAATGGGCGAAGATGAAAACGGGCGCAGTGGCGAGCTAGGTCGTATAAACTTTTGGGGTAAAGTTATTGAGTTAACAGAAAAACTTTATTCTTATTCTGGATCTGCTTTGTTAATCTTATTACCAACCTGTTTTAATGAAGGAAAACAGGCGGCAAACTGTAGTTTAAACTTTAAGTATTTAACAAGTCTTGATTTTTTCATTTCTATTGACGGTAATACCGTATATTTTGACTCAGATGAGAAACGTGATGATGACACGTTTAAGCTTTTCCAAATAATTAATAAACGCTCAATATTTTTAGATAATTCCTTAATAATTTTCTTGCGCAAAGTTGATTTGTTTCAACGTTAATACTATTAAGCGTGACCGCGTCTAGTTCCATTTATTTATGGAGTAAAATACTATTAATAATATAAGATTATGTTGTTAAAATCATTATACCACACTCTATATGGTATAAATAAAAGAATTTTTTAAATATCAGTATTATTTTTATATAAATTATATTAATAAACTGAAAGTCAAATTTATCAAAAGCTACGTAAGGTTTTTAAGCTATGATTTTATCGACCCTAAAAAACTTAAAAAAAGAACAAATCCTTTTTTTCTTAGAGTCCTGTGTATTTATGGTTATTTGGGCGGTAACCAATTATTATATCTTATTTTTTAGCTGGAGTTTTATCATGGATATTCTCGCGTTTTTTTTTGATTATACAGAGTTACTAGAAGTAGTTATTTGCGGAATTCTTATTCCCTTTTCTTTATTTTCATCTTTTTTCTTAATCGTTATGAGTTATTCTTTTTTACTGAATTTATTTTCAAAAAATCATAAATAAACGACATTATTATTTTCTTTTTTTCTTTTTGCCTTTCTACGACTTTCTTTAATTTTTCTTTTTGTCTTATGCGCTCCTTCGGCTACATAATTAGAATAGCCTAACGTCTTCATTAACCCAACCTTTAAATCCTCCCCAAAGATAGTATCCCAAAGTCCTTTACCTTCATGAATAATATTACCGCCGCCAATACCCATAAAATCAAATAAAATCGCTAATAGCTCCAAGGCAAACAAGTCTTCTTCTTCCTCGTCTTTGTTAAAAATTTTTATTGTTTTTTTAATTTTTTGAAGTAATACGTTATTACTTGCGTAACTATTTTTTAGTAATAATTCGCTCATTGCAATATCTATAAGTTCTCCATATAACGGAATACCTCCTAAAATTTCATTCTTTAAGTTGCGAGAAAAGTTTTCCTGACCCTCTTGTTTTTCCTCATCGTCGCCAAAAAGTATATTTGTAATTGCAAAATTAGTTAATTCGTTAAATAATAATATCGCAGAAAAAACGGCTACTAATTCCTTTGCCGATTGGCTTTGGGTAATATCTCTATTTTTGAAAGTTATTAGTTCGTCGTTGATTGCCGCGTTAAAAATAGAATTTAAAAGGGTTAGGACAACGTTTGCCGTGCGCTTATGTTTCTCGCCTATTTTTTTATGAAGCGCATTTATTTCACTAAAATTTATTTCATCGATATTTTTTGATTCAAAATAAGGTAATAAATACCGATTTTAATAATCAGTATATTGTTTTTTAGTTCCTGGCGAACAAGTTTTGTTTAGAATAAAATTTAATGCAAAGCTAATAAAGTTAATTTGCTTAATTTGAATAATTGATAAAATTTTATCAATTTTATCGTTTAGTTCTTGAGTGTTCATAATTTCCCCAACTGCTTAATGTTACTACTAAATACAACATCAGCCGCCGGGAAATTTATTTATAATTATATTTTATAAAAAATGAAACTTTTTATAAAAAAAATATTGACATATAAATTAAAACTATATAGATGGCAGAACGCTTCACGTAATTAATTAATTTTTTTACGTTTTTCTTTAAAATACTTGGAGTTTAGCAGAGCAATTGACTACGATAATAGGTCGGGCGTTCGAATCGCTCCAGGTGCATTTTTTAAGAAAAATCTAAAAATCAAATAATTAGTTACGTGAGTTCACATAACTCGCGGAAGCTGATTATTCCAACCTCTAATAAAAAAAAGAAAAATAATCAACTTTCGCCTTTAATAATTTTTTTTAAAGGCTAAAAAAATGTATAAACAATATATACAGTTTCGGGACAGAAACCAACACAATCATTCTACTTTATGGAGACCTAATAAAAATGCAAGCAACTTTCGGGTTTTACCGCGAGTTGGCTCGGAAGAGGCGATTTTTAATTGGGTCTCCACCCTTTTACTTATGCTCTTAATAATTTTTTTAATCGGATATGTCGGGTCAGCGAATTATGAGGCTGAGACTGAGGCATATAAAATTTATGGGGAGGTGGAAGATGGAGAATAATAAAATTGAAGATATTAAAAAAGAATTATTAGAATTAGCGGCGCGTTTTGAAACTGACTTGCAGGTTATAGAAGCTAAGGAAGAATTTAAAGACGCGTTAATTTTTAAGTTTTTTGAATGTTTAAATCTGGG
>JAIRLV010000163.1 GCA_031259185.1 Elusimicrobiota bacterium
CTAAACTCCCTCCTGCGCTGTTACTAAATTTTTTATTTTTTTCTTGACTTTAAACACGGTCTCTTTCTTTTGTCCAATGTCAAAAGAAAGTAGATTTAAATAAAAATAAATTTTTTTAAAAAACAAAACTATCTTGTCAAAGAATAAAAAAGAAAAGTAAAAAATTTAATTAAACTAAATATAATTTTAAAATAAAACTATTTTATCAAAGCACAAAAAATAAAATAAAATAAATTAAATTTTTTAAAAATTAAACAATAATTTATTGATTTATATCATAATAAACATTATCAACAAATTTCTTTGTATCAAGATTTTTCGGCAAATATTCTAATGCTTTCAATTTTTCTGTAAAAAATATAACCTCCTCTTTTACAGTAAGTTTTTTTGTATTATTGCGATGGTGTGATCCAAATTCATATGTTTCTAATAAAGCTCTTACGAGTTCCGGATCATCAGCAGCAATATATTTTTTATCTATAATAATTTTTGCAGCCTCAGCTGAATTATGCGATATCCAATCTTCTGCTTTTTGGTAAGCTTTATCTAGAGCTTTGATTAATTTAGGATTCTTCCTAAGAACTTTTCCAGAAGCAATCAAAAAACAACAATATACGCCTTCAAATATAGGATCATTCGCAAAATCCGATAAAACGCGATAACCTTTTCTTTCAGATAATGTTGCAAATGGATCCCATGAAGTATATGCATCAAATTCTCCTCTATCAGCAGCTCCTTCTAATTGGTCCAAAGGATACACTATCCATTCAACGCCATTTTTTGCGTCAATTCCAGCCTCTCCAAGAAGTACGCCGGTAAAAATCATAGCGCTACCACCAAATGAATCAACTCCTACTTTTTTTCCTTTAAGATCTTTCACAGTCTTTATCGGAGAATTTTTTGGCACTAAAAGTTTTATGCAGCCTCTATGTACTCCATCTATAATTTTTACATCTAATCCTTCATTTATAGCCATAAATATTGGAATATCATTTGTACCAATTGGAAAACTACCTTTTTGCAATCCAGCTTTTGTGACTTCAAAATCGCCAGATACAAGAGTCACATCTATGCCTTGTTCTTCAAAAAATCCTTTTTCTTTAGCAATAAAAACTGCTCCTTCACAAGCAGCTGTTCCACCGGGAGCAAGCGCTCTAATCTCCACAGAACCTAATGGAAATTTTTTAGGGTCTACTTTAGCTGCTAGAAGTAGACTAGAAAAATTAGATATTATAAACAAAACTGTAATAAACAACGCACAACCTTTTTTAAATTTTTTTATCAACATTACTTTCGCCTCCTACAAAATATTTTAAGATTAAAAATAGTGAAAAATTTTTGTGAAATACTGACTAAAAAAATAATAGCCAGTATTTCACGTCTAACTTAAATTGAATAACCTAAAGAAACTCCTCCATAAACTTCATTGTCTTTATCTTTTTTTAGATCTTTTGTTCTACCGCTCAAAAGATGAACATTTGGACTTATAGTTAAATTGTCCGTCAATTTTGCATTTATTGTAAGTCCAAGATTTATATAAGAACCTTCTGATCCTTTTATACCAGAATTATTCCCATATGTAGCTCCTAAATCTAGTCCTAATTTTTCTACAATAGACTGTGAATAACTTAATCCAAATTCAAAATATTTCCAACCATTATGCGGATCATCTCCAAAAAAGAGCGAAGGAGTTATCAAAAAGTTGTATGACGCTTTGAAATAAATCTCCGAATAATCTGGAGAATCTGTTTCTTTGCTTGGATAGGCATAAATTGCATATCCTAATGATAAATTTAAATTTTCAAAAAATGTTCTGTCGTATTGTAAAATATAATCAACTTCATTGCCTACCACATCTCCATTATCATCTTTATGTAAAGCTTGTGTTGCAAAGACTTCTGCAGTAAAATTATATAAAGATACAGAAAAATCTGTTTGTATAACAGAATTCTTGTCGCCGATAAAACCTCTTGGCACATATTTTGATACATAACCAACGGATGTATTTATAGAAACTATATCATTCTCTAATAAGCCTTCTCCAAAAAGCGCGCCAAAAGACAAAAATATAATCATAGAAATAATTGAAATAATTTTAATTTTATTTAACATTTTTTATATCTCCTTTTTTTTAATAAATTATGAAATTTAAATAACAAAAAATTTTATTTTTTATTATAAAATTTCTTAAACTTTAATTTGCTTGCAAGACTTTATTAAAGTAATTTTTTGTGAAACATTTGTATACAATAATCATAGTATGTCCATACTCTATATTGTATATTTTTAATTCCATTTTTTTGTAATTGATTTTTTTTAAGTTTAAAAAAATTCTATTTTAATATTTTTAATTTTAATTTAGAATTTTTTCATTTTTTGATTTTTTTTAATTATTATACGAATTTAGTTTGTCCTATAAATTTAATTTATTAATATAATTAATAAAACATATATGTAAAATATGTTTTATACAAATAAAAATATATAAAAAATATTTTTTTGTCAATAAAAAATTATGAAATTCTCAATTTTGTTAAAATAATTATAATATATAATTAAAATTTTAATTAA
>JAIRLV010000278.1 GCA_031259185.1 Elusimicrobiota bacterium
ATTCCATTTCAAAATCAACTAAACCTGAAATAAAATCTAGTTTTTTTAATTTATATCCATTCATATTAATGGTATTAATTTTACCTATAATATTTTTTATAAATTCCCAATATTCTTGATTTATACTAATATTTTTAGATGTTTTCATATAATAATTCAACATTAATAAATACAATGAATCTAAAGATAAATAGTTATTAGGGTACTTATTGATCACTTCAAATGTTTTTTTAGTATCATCCAACGCAAAATAACACTCCGTTATGCGATAATCTATATTCTGAACAAAAAATTTAGTCACTCCTTTCATTTTTCTTGTGATTTCATAATAATATAAAGCTTTCTTGATATTATTTTCAAAATCTTCATCTTTTATCTTATTCTTGTTATATATACAAATGGCTTTCGCAAAATAGAGCTCTCCAAATGCAAAATAAACTTTATAGTTTAAGTTGCTATCTGGATATTCTTGAGCAAAAACTTCCAATTCTTTTATAATATTCTCTATTTCTATTTTTTTATTATAATCAATTTCTAACACATATTTTAAATTTAAATTATAATAGTGATCAGCTATTTTTTTAAATAATATTTCCTGATCTTTCCCATACCTATTTGCAGATTTCATTACAATAGAAGAAGCATCGGGAAATATTAAAGAAAATATCGCTATAGTATAAACAAAAATTAAAAAAAATATTAATTTTATTTTAGATTTAAAAAATGAATATAGTATCTTTTTTATGTTCAAAATAGCCTCTAATTTTTTAAAAATATATCATTTGTTTGTAATGTAGAACCTAATACAGTATGCCAAAGCCTGCCGTCTGGATTTACTTTTTTTCTTTGCACAATAGCCATTTCTATCGGTATATAAACGTAATGATTATTCAAATAGCTGATCAATAAATCTGTCATCCCTGCCATACCGGCATGCACAGCTCCTTGCGCTAACA
Source organism: Elusimicrobiota bacterium (assembly GCA_031259185.1). Classification (GTDB taxonomy): domain Bacteria; phylum RUG730; class RUG730; order RUG730; family RUG730; genus JAIRLV01. Next base: position 957 of record JAIRLV010000278.1, read on the forward strand.
TCAAGCAATAAGCAGAATCCATTGCATTAGCCGGAACGCTGCGTATAGAATAACTAGGATCAAAATATTTTATATTAACTTCTACTTTCTCTTTATAAAAATAATTTTCAATTTCTGATTTCAAGAACGAACCAATATCTCTCAATTTAATATTTCCCGAAATATCCTTCTCTATACTATTTTTATTATCCCATAAAAATTCTTGTCCTGCTCCCTCAGCCACAACTATTACCGCATGCCTCTTTTTCAACATTCTATTTTTTAAATTTTCTAAAAAAAATGGCAAATTTAATTTTTTTTCTGGTATTATGCAATAATTGACATTACTATTTGCAATAGCCGTATAAGCACTTATATATCCAGATTCTCTACCCATAAGTTTCACTAATCCTATTCCATTTGGAGCGCCTTTTGCTTCTTCATGAGCGCTTTGTATTATTTTTGACGCTTCTTGAACAGCAGTCTCAAAACCAAAAGTTTTATCAATACAATAAATATCGTTATCTATTGTTTTTGGAATAGCGACTATTGAAATATCCAATTTTTTTGAAATAGCATATTTTGCAAGCTCACTAGCGCCTCTTATAGTGCCATCTCCGCCAATAGTAAAAAGGATCTTTATTTTATATTTCATCAAAGTTTTTAACATATCTTCTAGTTTTTGTTGCCCTCTTGAAGATGACAAAATCGTTCCGCCTCTAGTATGTATATCATCAACATTATCAGGCGTCAAAATCATCGGCTCAAATTCAGAATAAGGAGTAAGCCCTCTATAACCATATCTAAAACCTAAAATATTTTGAACTCCATAATATTTTGCTAGTTGTATAACAATGCCTCTAATTACATTATTTATACCAGGACAAAGTCCGCCGCAAGTAACAATACCGCAAATAATATTAGAATCAAAATATACATTTTCTCTAGGACCTGCTATTTCAAAAAAATCTAGCTCTTCTTTTATAATAGTGTTAAAAATTTCTTCCTTATGAACTTTTGTAATTACGCTATCGCTATCTTCTATAAAAGAATTATCAATATTCCTCAAAGGAGATTCAAGCCCATTTTTCCCAAGTCTTTTGATAGGAATATTTAAAATTTTCATTGTTTTGTCCCATAATAAATTCTTTTAATTACAATATTATATAAATTCATATATGTCAAATAAGAATCTATATTTTAATTTTTTAACATTAGTTAAATTTAATAATTCTATGATTTTGTTCTAAATTTTTAAAACAGCTCCTTCATCTGCGCTCGATACAAGTTTTGAATATCTAAATAGCCATCCCTTTTTAACTTTTGGAATAAATTTTTTCAGTTTCTTTTTGCGACTTTCTATTTCATAATCACTGATCAATACATCCATCGTTTTATTATTAACATCTATTTCTATTATATCACCATTTTCAATAATTGCAAGTTCTCCTTGTGATGCTGCCTCAGGGGAAACATGCCCTATACAAAGCCCTCTAGTCCCGCCAGAAAATCTTCCATCAGTTATCAATGCGGCTTTTATTCCTTTGCCTTTAATAGCTGCAGTCGGTGCCAACATCTCTTGCATTCCAGGACCACCTTTTGGACCTTCATATCTGATTATTACAACATCTCCATCTTTAACTTCATCATCCAAAATACCTTTTAGAGCTTCGTCCTGTGATTCATAGATTTTTGCCTTTCCTTTAAAATAAAACATATCGGCATCAATCCCATTTGTCTTTAGGACTGCGCCTTTTTTAGCAAAATTCCCAAATAAAATAGCTAGTCCGCCTTCCTTAGAAAAAGCATCATTTACATTATGAATTACATATCCATCTGCATCTTTTGATTTTAATACATAATCCTCTAATTTCCCATAACACGTTTTTGCCTCTAAATCTAAAATATTGTCTTTTTTCCCATAAAAAATAGTTTTCAAAACACTACCGACTCCTCCTACTCTATTTAAATCCTCTATATGAACTTCTGGTCTAGATGGAGAAATTTTTGAAATGTTTGGCGTTAGCGCAGAAATTTGATTTATATAATTCAAATCATATTTAATATTCGCTTCATGACAAAGCGCTAATAAATGCAAAATTGTATTTGTAGAACCGCCAATTGCCATATCAAAAACAAAAGCATTATCTATAGATTGTTTTGTCAAAATATCAAGCGGTCTTACATTTTCGTTTAATAATTTCAATAAAGTTTTTCCTGCTTTTTTTACTAATTCTATCCTTTCAGGATTTAAACAAAATTGTCTTACAGAATTTTCTAATCTTTTAGTGGCTGGAATCGTACCATTACCCGGCAATGCAAAGCCTATTACTTCTCCGATGCAGTTCATTGTATTTGCAGTAAACATTCCAGCGCAACTGCCATATCCCGGACAAGCAGTCTCTGCTAAATATTCAAGTTCCTCATCTGTTATTTTATTGCTACTATTTTGCCCAACTCCCTCAGAAACAGAAATCAAATCTTTATTATTACAACCAGCAAGCATAGGTCCGCCGCTTACATAAATAGAAGGAATATTTATCCTAGCCATGGCATTATACATTCCCGGCACTATTTTATCGCAATTACCAATCCCTATCCATCCGTCACAAGGATGTGCGCATATAATAGTTTCTATCTGATCCGTAATAAGTTCTCGTGACGGTAAAGAATATTTCATCCCAGAATGTCCCATTGCAATTCCATCGCAAACTACTCCACCGACATTTGTATACCAAACATTAACTCCCAAACCTTCCAAATATTCTTTCAAAATATATCCTAGTTTATCTAAATGCGCATGTCCCGGAATTTGCGTACTAAATGAATTTATTATTGTAATAAAAGGTTTTTTCAAATCAGTCCTTTTATTTATAACACCGCTACCAAATAAAAGAGATATATTTGGCATCATAAACTTCCCTGCAGAAAATATCTTGCTACCTTTTTTTCTAACATTTTCTATCGCTAAATTTATAAGATTATTTTTCGTGCCTTTCATAATAATTTTTCCTATTTTTCATAAATAATAATATATAAAAAGATATGAAATATCTTAATATTTTAAAAATATCTCAAACCCCTTTTTCATTTTCTCCCCAAATTATTTTATGTAATTGAAGCTGAAAAGTAAGTTTTTCCATATTAAATTTTTTTTGATTCACTTTCATAAATTCTACTATTTCTTTATAATCGATTTTTCCAAATACTGGACTTATATATATATCGCATTTCAAATCATTCTCAATTAATATTTTTTCCATTTTTTTTAAATCTTTCGAATTTTGGACAACAAATTTTAATACATCTGATTCTCGCAAAATTTTCAAATTATTCAAGTTCATTCTTTTTTCCATACCGCTTGACGGACATTTATAGTCCATTGTTATTAAAATGTTATCATAATTTATAAAATTTTTTATATCAATAGTTCCATTTGTTTCAATATTTATTTTATAATCCAAAGAAGTTAGTTTCAATATCAAGTCATTAATATTTTCATGAATTAAAGGTTCTCCGCCTGTTATTGTTATAAAATTAGCGCCAAATTTTTTAACTTCATTCAATATTTCTGATATTGTCATTTCTACAAAGATACTATTTTCATAACTATATTTTGTATCGCAATAAAAACATCTACAGTTACATCCCTCTAGTCGTATAAAAGTTGTGATTTTACCTGCCCTTTTTCCTTCTCCTTCAATACTATTAAATATTTCTATTACTTTCATTTTTATTTTTTATTTAAAAATTGTAAATTATAAAGTTTTGCATAATAATCTCCTTTTGCTAAAAGTTCTCTATGGGTTCCAGATTCCACTATATTTCCATTATCAAAAACAAAAATTTTATCTGCATTTATGATTGTTGCCAATCTATGTGCAATAACTATCGTAGTTCGTCCTTCCATTAATTTTTCCAAAGATTTTTGTACAATATTTTCAGATTTTGAATCTAAAGACGACGTCGCTTCATCTAATAATAAAATTGGAGCGTCTTTTAGCATTGCTCTGGCTATAGAGAGCATTTGCTTTTGTCCACCAGATAATTTCCCACCTCTTTCTCCGATCATTTCATCATATCCATTATCTTTTTTCATAATAAAACTGTGCGCTGCTGCATTTTTAGCAGCTTGTATAACTTCATCATCACTAACATTTTTCTTCCCAAAAATTATATTATTTTTTATTGTATCATCAAAAAGTACAACATCTTGTGAAACAAAAGCGATATTTTCTCTCAAACTTTTTATACTAACATCTCTCAAATCTTGTCCATCAATTTTTATATATCCTGATTCAACATCATAAAATCTAAGAAGTAAATTTATCAAAGTAGATTTCCCTGAACCTGAAGCTCCAACTATTGCGGTAGTTTTATTCGGGTCTGCAACGAGTGAAATATTATGTAAAACTTCTATTTTAGAAATATATGAAAACTTGACATCAATAACTTCAATCTTTCCTGTCTTAATTATTAATGGGCTTGCCACTACAGAATCCAAAATTGCGGGCTTCTCATTATATAACTTAAATAATCTATTTAAAGCTGCAATCCCCATTTGAACTTTTACGTTTAACCCAGCTAAATTTTTTAAAGGTCTATATGCTGCAACTATTGCTAACAAAAATACCATAAAACTACCCGGGGTTAACTTTCCTTGCATAATTCTCAAGCCTCCATATGCAAGAGTCCCTGCCACAGCGATTCCTCCAAAAAATTCCATGAGCGGAGAAAGTATTGCATTTATTTTTGTCATATTTAGACTAATATCAGCTATAAATTCCGCATTTCCTTTGATTTTCTCAGTTTCTTTGTCTTCTAAACAATATGACTTTATAATTTTAATCCCTTGAAATGCTTGAGCTAACGAGCCAAAAAGTCCGCCTGCGCTCATCTGTTGTTTTGATGTCATATTACGAACTTTTTTGCCAAAATGAATCAAAGGCCAAAAAGCTATAGGAAACAAAATAAACATTATAGCTGCCATCTCAGCGTTTTTATAAAACATTAAACCTATCATAAATAAAACGCTGCAACTGTCTTTTACTAAACTAGTAATACCGTTTAACATAGCTTCTTTTGTAATATTCACATCATTTATAAAATGATTCAATAAATCTCCTGAACTTCTTCTTTGAAAAAAGCTTATATCTAAACTCATTAAATGAGCAAATAAATCTACTTGCATTTTTTTCACCATATTTAATCCAACTTTTGCCATATAAATATGTTGAAAATAATTTGCAATTCCTTTTACAGCAAAAATTAATATAATTTGAAGTCCTATTATATTTAAAATTGCTCTATTTTTTGATATAAAAACTTCATCAAATACTGGTTGCAACATTTTTACAGATAATGCTTCTAACCCTGAAGCTATAATCATAAAAATAATAGATAAAATTATTAATCTAACTTCAGGTATTAAGTATCTCTTCCATGTAATTTTTATCTGTAAAAAAGATTTATCTGTAAAACCTTTTATGGATCCTTCTATTTTTTTTATTATCTTATTTAGATATTTTCTCGGCATTGATTCCCCATTATAGTCGTAATTTTATTGTCAAAAATTTATAATTTTTTCTATTTCCTTAATATCAGCTTTTATTTTAATAATTTCATCTGAATTCTTTATAGCATTGTCTGGATCTTTTAAGCCATGACCAGTTAAAATACATACGACTTTTGTGTTTTTTTCAATTTCAAAATCTTTTTTATTTATGTATTTTATAAGCCCGGCTAATGAAGTACTAGAAGCTGGTTCACAAAAAATTCCTTCATATTTTGCTAGCATTCTATATGCGCTCAAAATCTCTTCGTCTGTTACTACATCAATAACTCCTCCAGATTCATCTCTTGCTTCTTCTGCAGACTTCCAACTTGCGGGATTCCCGATTTTTATTGCGGTAGCTATTGTCTCTGGTTTTTCTATCGGTTCCCCTAAAACTATTGGCGCCGCTCCCGCAGCTTCAAATCCCATCATCTTTGGCAATTTTGTAGATAAATTGTTTTTTCTATATTCTTTATAACCTTTCCAATACGCACTAATATTCCCAGCATTTCCTACTGGAATAAAATTATAGTCTGGCGCATCCCCTAAATCTTCTATTATCTCAAAACTAGCGGTTTTTTGTCCTTCTATTCTGTACGGATTAATAGAATTAACTAAAACTATATTTAATTTTTCAGATATTTCTCTAACTATCTTTAAAGCATCGTCAAAATTCCCATTTATTGCAATAACTTTCGCATTATGTATTAAAGCTTGAGACAATTTCCCAAATGCAATATTGCCATCTGGAATCAATACGATACACTTTAATCCTGCTCTTGCGGAATATGCTGCCGCAGACGCGGAAGTATTGCCAGTCGAAGCGCAAATAACACTCTTTGCGCCTTCTTCTTTTGCTTTTGTAAGCGCCATACTCATTCCACGATCTTTAAAAGAACCCGTAGGATTTAAACCTTCATATTTCAAATAAATGTCAAAATTAACATTTAAAATTTTTTTCAAATTATTTGCTTTTATCAAAGGAGTATTACCTTCGAGAAGCGATACTATTTCAGTTTTATCTGATATCGGCAAAAATCTTTTATATTTCTCAATTAAACCTTTATACATAAAAAATCAAACCTCGCCTTAATAAATTATTTATAATAATATCAAAATACAAAACAATCGTAATAAAATTTGTATTATAATAACATAAAATATAAATTTTATAAAGAATTTATTGATTATATAAACAAAAAGTTTTTTTTAAACTTGCTTTCAAAAAAAAGTTGCTAGAAAACTTTAAAATAAGAAATGATAACGAAAACAAAAAATTCATTTACAAAACTCTTATAAAGCTATATTTTAGAGTGAATGATTTTATATTCCGTATCGCTTACCTAATTAAATATCAAAACTGTTTAGTTGTATTTACTCTGAAAATCTTTATAATTTCCATCAAAATCATACCAAAAAAACCTAAGCATAAACAAACGCATAATTGCTTAAAGTCGAATGCCAAAGGTATATAAAAAATTTGCCTAAAAAATGGAGTCAAAGTTATAGAATAAAGCCCAAAACATATAATCATTGCTAACAAAACAAATTTATTAGTAAATAAACCCAAAGAAACAATACTATTTTCATTTGATCGCGAAGGGAGCGTTTGCATAATTCTAGCGATTATCAATGTAGAAAAAGCCATTGCCATGCCAAGTTCTGTAGATTCTTTTAATCCTAAATATTGAGCAAAAATTACAAGAGCGCTAATGATAA
>JAIRLV010000069.1 GCA_031259185.1 Elusimicrobiota bacterium
TTAATCCTGAGTTCTCAATTTTTTTTCCACCATTAATTTTATGGGAAGCCACTGTTTTCATAACCCGATTTTTTTTGATAAGACATATGTCTTCATAGGCCAGCTTCAACCAAATCCGACTAGACAGAATTTATAGGAAAAAAGCAGAAAAAATGGAGAAAAAATAAATAATAAACAATTTTTTACTATATTTATAACACCTAAAAATTGGGGGTAAAAATAATTATCTGATAAAAAAACTCTTGACTTTCCGACTATTTTGTATTAAAAATAGTTAATGCTTTGGGGGAAAATTATTCCTCCACAAAACTTAATCGGAAGGCAAGTGAAAATGCTAGTTACACGAAGCTTCGAGCCGATACCACAAGCTCTCACCGAACAACAACGGCAAGGAGGATTTATAAGATATTATAACCGATCCGACAAAATATACGGATCATACATTGGCCCACACCATTCAAACACCAATAAAACTAAACGTATTGAAGAATATCTAGGATTAGTTATAGATAAAGAAGAAAATATATTTTATAATACTAAATGGGGATTCATTAAGTTTTCAATACAAGATGGTTATACATCTTTAAATGATATATATCATATTAATTTGCCTGGTTCTCAAAATTATTGTTCACTCCGTTATGGTAATATTTGGCTTTTACATGACCTTTATCAAACTTTAAACTTTGAGACTGTCTTAAAAAATCTTACTTCTTTTGAAAGCGATACTCTTCATGCTTTAATTGCTTATAAATTAACAACAGGCGATAATACATTCTTACATGTACAGAATTGGTTTCAAAGGTCCTACGCTAGGATTTTATACCCAAATGCGACTGTTTCATCAGCTAGCATATCTACATATTTAAAAAAACTTGGAGAAAGTAGTATTCGCGAGAAATTCTTTGATTTGTACCATGAATATTTAAAAGAAGATAAATCTTCTGACTTTTTAATTTGTAATAGTATACTGATTGATAGTACAGGAGCTCAAAACGATATTAATATTCCTCTTACTCGCATAAGCAATCATAATGGAATTGTAAATAATGAATTTAGAGTCATATATGTAGTAGACCATGAAAGAAATCTACCTATATATATGAATCAAGTGCCTGGCAATATAGTGGACGTTTCAACACTTAAGTACATCGTAAATTTGTTGATAATGCGTCAAATAAAAGTTAAATGTTGTGTTTTAGATGCTGGATACTATTCTGATCTAAATTTAGAGTTTTTGGATTCTTTACCAATGAACTATTTAATTAGAATGTGTAACCATAGAAAGGATTTTAAATGGTTAATTGAAAATGAAAGTCATGATTTACATCATAACCATAAGTATAGAATTCTATATAGAAAAAGATATTTACACTGTAAAAAAATAGTGATAACTAAAACTCAACCTATTCACTATGCCTACATAATATTAGATTTTGATAAAGAACAAAAAGATAGAAATTTTATATATTCAAAAAATGATAATGATGAAACTATTGAAAAAGAATCTAATTATATGGGAAAATTTATATTGTATTCTAATTTTGATATACCAGAAAAAGATGTGTTAAATTTCTATTATACTCGTGAACATATTGAACAAGTATTCGATATATCAAAAAATAATGCTAGCATGTTACCATTTAGGACCCATGGGATTGAAGGTACAATGGGCCATTTATTGTTATCCTTCATAGCTACTATTGTGTCTTTAGAATTAAATAATAAGCTTAAGAATACTAAATACTGTGCTTTTAGCGCTTTAAAAATAATGAACGACCTAAGCGTATATGTAAATAAAGATTATAGTACTGTAGATCCATTAATGCCAGCAGAGAAAGAACTGGCTATCATATTAGATTTAAATTTAGATTCTCCTGTTAAAGTTGATCTCACGAAAGAATACACTAATAGTTATTTAAATAGCTTAAAAGTAAAATCAAAAAAAGGTCGTCCCCTTGGTAGAAAAAATAGGGATTTAACTATAACAACAAATAATCAAATAATAGATATAAATAAGACAAAAACTGATTCTAGTTATGTAACATCAAATACCAGCAATAAATCAAAACGTGGTCGTCCCAAAGGTAGCAAGAATAAAGTTAAAATTTATGATGATAATAACTCTACAATCATTCAAAATATTGAAAAACGCAGACCTGGTCGTCCTAAAGGCAGTAAAAATAAAGTCAAAATTGATTTTAGCAAACACTAATATCAATCTAATTTATGATAAATCCAAATTAGGCCGTCCAAAAGGTAGCCGAAATAACCCAAAAATTTAACTGAAAGCAGTTGCCATTTTCTGAACAATTATCCCAAAAAATTAGCCCTTTAATGGTGGAAAAAAAATTGAGAATTCAGGTTAATTTGGCACGCTCGCTCTTTTTAGTTCGGCAAGTTTTGCTAATTTTATGTTTCCGCCTAACTTAAGAGGCGACAAATAATTTTCCTCAAGATTTGCCCCATGGTTTTAACGCGGAAGCTTACCAAAAGCCGCGAGAGGGGAGATTCTTCTTGCGAAATCTAATGATGAAACTTGAGAGCCGCAAAAGCGGTCCATAGGCCAGTTTTTCATCGAAAGCTCTACGCCCATCAAAAAGTACCGTCCATA
>JAIRLV010000206.1 GCA_031259185.1 Elusimicrobiota bacterium
TAAGTACCAGCTCCTATTCCTTCTATTTTCGCATTATCTATTTGTGATAACTCTTCTTTTGTAAATAATTCTGTAAAATTTCCTATTTTACCTGCTGTGATATAAACATTTTGGCAAAAATCTACACAATTATTACAAAAAAGATTATAATAATCTGTTGTATCTAAAGATAATGAGTTGTTGGTTTTTTTAAAAGATCTATCAATTAAAAATATGTAAATAAGCAAAAATAAAAGCTAAAAAATAGGGAACCTTTTATCAAAAATTATAGCAAATTGATTTAATGCTTTCCTCTAATTTTGGAAGTATCGTCCATTTTTTCTGCGCATTTTTTAGTCCCAAATATACCAATTTGTAAACTGTCTCATCACTAGAAAAAAAACCTCTTATCTTTAGTGTTTTTCGCAACCTATGATTATGATTTAATGATTTTAGCGCATTCATCGTGTAGATGCTTTTCTTAAATAAATATGAATATGCTAAATTACGATCATTTACACAATTATATATTATATTACCTTTTATTTTATTATTATTTAAAATATTGATTATATTTTGTATTAGATGTATAATAAAAAATGCATTATAAAATAATAGGAAAATATTTTTTATGAAAGATAAAAATGATGCTAGTATAACAAAAAAAGAATTATTGGTTCAAATAATTCGTAAATTTATGCAAGAATCATTGAAAAATGAGATTAATAGAATTCCTTTTGAAATTAGACCTAAACATAACGCTCACTCTAGATGTTGTGTCTATAAAGATAGAGCTGTTTTAAAATATAGAATAATGGCAATGTTAGGAATTAGCGTAGAGAATGAAAGCGATGAATCAAAACAACTAAGCGAATATTTAGATGATGCTGTAAAAAGAGACTCTATTGAGGAAAATATTCTTACAGTTCTAGATATCGCTTGTAGTAGTTGCGCGACTAGTAGATATTTGATTACAAATGCTTGTCAAGGCTGTTTTGCGAGACCCTGTATATTTATTTGCCCAAATAAAGCCATAACTTTAACTAATGGAAAAGCTGATATTGATTATTCAAAATGTATTAACTGTGGAGCATGTACAAAAGTTTGTCCATATCATGCTATTATAAGGCTTCCTATTCCTTGTGAAGAAGCTTGCCCTGTTGATGCTATAAAAAGAGACGAAAAAACAAATGTTCAACACATTGATTTTGATAAATGTATTTACTGTGGAAAATGTATTCATGCATGTCCATTCAGCGCAATTCTAGAAAAATCTCAATTAATAGATACTTTAAAATTAATAAAAGAAGGCAAAAAAGTTGTAGCTATGATAGCGCCTTCTATAGTTGGACAATTTCCTTTTTCGCCAGAAAAAATAGCTGGAGGAATTTTAGAATTAGGATTTTATAAAGTAGAAGAAGTTGCATTTGGAGCAGATTTAACGACAGAGAATGAAACGAAAGAATTCATTGAAAGAATGGAAAAAGGTGAAAAATTAATGACGAGTTCTTGTTGTCCTGCTTATGTTGAAATTGTAAAAAAACATGTTCCAGACTTATTAAAAGCAGTTTCGTCTACTCCTAGTCCTATGAAATTTATCGCAAAAACTATCAAAGCTGAAAATCCAGAATTAGTGACAGTTTTTATAGGTCCTTGTGTCGCAAAAAAAATTGAAGCTATTGAAGATAAAAATACAGATTATGTTTTGACATTTGAAGAATTGGACGCAATGTTTACTGCAATGGGAATAGAATTAGAAAATGTTAAAGAAATAGCCTTTACTAGAAAAGTCAAAGGTTCTGGTAGAGGATATGCAACTAGTTGTGGAGTTAGTTCAGCAATTTTGAAAGAAATGAAAGAAAATAGCGCACAAGAAATGAAGCATAATTTCCCAAAAATTGATAGCAAATTTGTCAATGGAATAGACAAAAGAACTGTAAAATTACTACAATTATATAGCGATGGGAAATTGCCATGCAACTTTTTAGAAATCATGGCTTGCGAAGGAGGTTGCGTTGGCGGACCTTGTGTAATTGAAAAAGTTAAAACTGCAATAGAAATTGTAAAAAAAGAGGCTGAACGAGATTAAGCAAAAATTATTTTTAGGAATGAAAATTGGAAAAAAATGTAAAAAAATACGATAATTTTCAAAAAATTGAAAATAAAAATAAAAATATTTTTGATAATTATACTTTCTTAGGCAAAATATCTGAAATATCACAAATAAGACATTTATCTCTTGACAAATTAAAGATATTAGCCGATGAAATTAGAGATTATATTATCAAAGTTGTTTCCAAAAACGGTGGACATCTAGCTAGTAGTTTAGGAGTTATTGATATTACAGTTGCATTATTTTATGTATTTGACATTGAAAAAGATAAAATAATCTGGGATGTTGGGCATCAAGCTTATGCATATAAAATATTGACAAAAAGAGCAAAAGAATTTTCAAGCCTTAGAAAATTTGGTGGAATAAGCGGATTCCCAAAAATTAGCGAAAGTAAATATGATGCTTTTGGGACTGGCCACAGTTCTACGTCTATATCAAGCGCACTAGGTTTCGCTGTTGCAAGAGATTTGAAAGGGACTGATGAAAAGATTATTGCTGTGATTGGTGATGGAGCCATGACGAATGGACTGGCTTTTGAAGGATTAAACAACTCTGGGAATCTTAATAAAAATATGTTGGTTGTTTTAAATGACAATGAGATGTTTATATCAACTAGAGTTGGCGCTTTAGGGAAATATTTTGCAAAAATATTATCTGGTGGTTTTGTTAGAAATTTAGATTTAACAATTGCTAATTTGAGTAAAAAGCTTAAAATTTCGCACGATATAATAAAAACGTTATTTAATCGCGCAAAAACGATTTTTACTCCCGGGATGCTCTTTGAGGAATTAGGTTTCACATATTTTGGTCCCGTTGATGGACACGATATAAAAACTTTGATAGAAATTTTGGAAAAAATAAAAACAATGTCTGGTCCGATTCTACTTCATATTGTTACAAAAAAAGGGAAAGGATATAATTTTGCTGAAAATAATCCGATAAAATTTCACGGAATTAGTAGTTTTGACGAAATTACTGGAGAAGCAAATAAATTAGCTGGTAAAAACAAAACTTACACTCAAATATTTTCTGATACGCTTGTAAAAGAAGCTAAAAAAAATGACAGAATAATTGCTATTACAGCTGCAATGTGCGAAGGGACTGGACTTTTAGAATTTGCAAAAAAGTTTCCAGCTAGATATTTTGATGTTGGTATTGCAGAATCTCATGCAATAACTTTTGCCGCTGGAGTCGCAGCAAATGGAATGAAACCGGTTTGCGCTATATATTCTACTTTTTTACAGAGAGGCTTTGACCAAATCATACATGACGTTTGCCTGCAAAATTTACCAGTCATATTTGCAATTGATAGAGCTGGAATTGTCGGCGAAGATGGGTCTACTCATCAAGGGATATTTGATATATCTTTTTTGAGAATTATTCCAAATTTAATTTTGATGGCTCCAAAGGATGAAAATGAACTCTCTGTAATGTTGAGGACAGCTTTATCTATAAACAAACCATGTGCTATTCGTTATCCAAGAGGAGCTGGAATAGGAGTAAAGGTAAATTTTGAAGCTCCTTTATTAGAAATAGGAAAAGCTGAAATAGTTTATCGTGAAGGGGATATTTGTGTTATTACAATTGGAAATATGTTTAATGTTGCAAAAAATGCAATAGATAGATTAAAACTTGAAAACATTAACCTAAAACTAATAAATTTACGATTTATAAAACCATTAGATGTAGAATTGATAAAAAAATGCGCTGGACAAAGTAAAGTAATAATAACTGTAGAGGAAAACATATTATCAGGCGGAATGGGTTCAAGTATTAGAGAATTATTAGCTGATGATACAAAAAAAATATTTTCTATAGGACTTCCAGATAAATTTATAGAGCATGGATCTCAAGATAAAATACGAGATATTTATAATTTATCTGGAGAAAAGTTATATTCGATATTTAAACAAATCTATTTAAATAATTATTAAAAAAATTCTAAATTTTTATA
>JAIRLV010000135.1 GCA_031259185.1 Elusimicrobiota bacterium
GCTGCTTTTGGAGAAGGTGGTGCAAAATTTAGACTTTCACACAGTGCAACAAGAGAACAGCAAATAAAAGATTTTACTAAATATATGATGGCTATAGTAAGCAACCGCAGAATAAATACAATTTATAATAAAGCGGATAATGTTTATTATGTAACAGAAAATGTATATACCTTTTTAAAAAGGAACGGGTAATGAATATATTAGAAATATTACAAGAAGCACATATTGAAGGCGGTAGTGGAGAGTGGGATGGCGTAGTAAAACACTCAGTATATGTTAAATTTGAAATAGTGCCAATGTTTTCTAAGAAGAAAAGTGTTTCTAATAATGAAAATGTTCCAGATGACTGGATAGAAATTGGGCCAGACCCAGATAAACCAGAAACTCATACTATTTATCGAACTTCTGAAAAAGCATTTGCAAGAACTACTGAAACTGAAGAAAGCGATCTTGTAGATATACCTTTAACACAAGCAACAAAAGGAAAACTTTTAAAATTTATATTAGATGTCCAACAAAAATATAAGATAAATACTTTACAAAAGTTTAGAAAAGGTTGGATAAGAAATGGCTCTCTTATATTTACTGAAAAGGGAAATAAACAAGAAGTAGTAAAAAGAATGTCTTTTAGTGGAACAGAATATAAAAAATCAGAAGGTCAAAGTGTTGTTGAAAAGTTGAAAGATACTATCAATAAAGCAATGGAGTTAAAATATGATGATACTAATTGGCAAGGTAAAAAACTTAATATAGATCAAGGCGCAGTAAAAGAAAAGCAAAAGACCGAATATGATGAAAGTATAAACAAAGCTCAAGATCGATCTAAAAAAATTTCTGATGCAGTAAATAAAATAGTGGCTAAAATAGATACATTAAAAAAACCCATTTTTAATGATACTAATAAATCTATATCAGTAAAGGTTAAAGGGCAAAGTGAGTTAAAGGTTCTTTTTCAAAATATTAACATTGATGTTTATCTTAGAGTTAAGAAGTATTTTCAAGAAAAGAAAGAAAAAAATCTTAAAGAAGACTTTAAGTATTTTAATTATTAGTCGAACTTAATTAGCAACTTTAAAAATAAAAGTTGCTAAAGGATGACAGACGGTTGCGAAAAAATGCGACCTAATAAATGGAGAGCAAAAAAATGACATTAAAAGAAATGATTTTAAATCATGCTGGAATAATCAAGGAAACAAGTGTTGAAGATGCGGATGAAATTTCTGATGAGGATTGGGAAGAAGAGAAGAAGTACCTTGATAAATTTAATTCTCAAAGTGATGTAATAGCGGATGGTAAGAGACATTTAGAGGAACTGAAAAAGAAATCTTATGCTATGAAAAAAGGAAAAAATACTTATACTCCAAAAACAACTTCAAAGAAAATTGCTATTAAAAAAGATCATACCAAAGCAACAAATCCAAACTTACCACATGTAAGTAGAAAAGCTGAATTACAGTTTAATGCTTTATTTAAAGAAGAAGTAGATTATTACCTTAATTTACTTGATGAAGGTATTTTAACCTTTAAAACACCTACGCACATGGCAGGTCAAGAAATAAGACCAATAGTAGAAAAAGCAATTAAAGAAGGGAAAAAAGTCTCTATTAAAGACATTGGAGTTTCAAAAAATAAGAGTAAAGAATTTAGACCAATATTTAAAGTAATTATAGATGATAAAGAATATTATTCAGCTTCAACATTTTTAAAATCTCATTTTATGAGTTTACTACATAATAAATCAAAACATAATATTTCTCAAACAAAAAGATTGGTTTCTTAAAAAATAAAAAATTTACAATGTATGAAAGCGACAAAGTTAATTTAAATGAAAAAATTAACTATAAAAGAATTTATAGAAAAAGCAAATAAAGTACATAATAACAAATATGATTATTCTTTTGTTGAGTATATTAATATGCGTACAAAAGTAAAAATAATTTGTCCTATACATGGAATATTTGAAATGCAGCCAGGCTGCCATTTAAGTGGTCAAGGTTGTCCTGAGTGCAGTGGGAAAAAGAGATATACTCAGAAAGAATGGATAGAAAGAGCAAGTAAAATACATAATAACAAATATGATTATTCCTTAGTTGAGTATAAAGGACAAGAAAAAAAAGTAAAAATTATCTGTCCTATACATGGAATGTTTGAACAGAAAGCTATGCAACATACAAATTCTTTGAATGGATGTCCATTGTGTAGAGAGAGTCATGGTGAAAAAGAGATAAATCAAATTTTAATTGAGAAAAATATTAATTTTCTAAGACAAAAAAAATTTAAAGAATGTAAAAATCAACAAGAACTTCCATTTGACTTTTATCTTCCAGAACATAATATTTGTATTGAATATCAAGGAGAACAACATTATAAACCAATGAGGTATAGCAGAAGAAAAGAAATTAATGAATATAATTTTTATAAGATACAAATAACTGACAAAATAAAAAAGGATTTCTGTATTAAGAACAATATAAGGTTGATAGAGATAACGTATAAAGAAAATATTAAAGGTAAATTAGAGGAAATGTTAAAATGTCAAGAGAACGAACATTCAGAATGTTTACAGATTATGCAAAAGGAGTAATGCAAGGTCTTGAAGAATTATGTTTTCTTGATGATATGGCAGAACGTGATAAGGTCATGGTGTTCTATGCCACGCCAACTATGGCTTTTGCCAAAGTAGTTGCTAATATACAAAACGGCGAAGATGCTGGGTCTAATATTTCTATTTATTTAAAATCTATAGAATACAACAAAGAACAGACTATGAATGGTTATGGAACGCTTCATTATTCAACAGATAATTCAACTGTTATAATGAGAGCGCCTCAAATTTATCAACTTAATTTTCAGGCTACTATATTATGTAATACCGAGACTGAAGGTGATATATTACAGGCACAAATTCTTATGGGTATGCCCTTTAATCATAATTATTATTTTATGATAGATAATCAATATGCTTGTTGCTATGCCCAAGATCCAGAAAATGCTTCCAGTGTAGAAGCTGGAACTGGCAATGATAAATTCAGCAGAAGAACGGTTACTATTATTGTACCTCGCGCGTATTTAGAATATCCAATTCGCGAACTAAAAGGTATGGTAAAAGAGTTTAATATTAATTACAATCTTATTGGAGGATCAGAAATAAAAGAAGACAATCCTCATAATTTAGTTTATGCTTATAGATAATTATAATACATACTATATTTATAAAATATGGTAAAGAAAACTTTTTAAAAGAAATTTTGAAAGAAAATTTATCAAAATAGGTAAGTTAAATAAAAAGAGAGTTGGAGAATTATTATGCATCAATATAAAATTATAAATAAGACAAATCAGAGTATTCAATTGATTTCTGGAACACTAAGGCCTCGTGAATCTATTGTTGTAAAAGAAATTTCAGAACAAATTTCAAGCCTTGAAAAAAAAGGTCTTATTACTATTAAAATAATCAAATAATTTAAATATATTTTTAATCTTCATCAAAGATTTTTGCTATGTTACACATATTGGAAAAATGTATCTGAGCCTTTCCAAACATCATTGCAATTTTTAAAAGTTTATCTTCTTTTACTTCTGCCGTGGTATATTCTTCAAATAACTGTTCTATCTGATTAAAATAATGTTCAATGGCCTGACAAGCCTCTCTGATTTTCATTGCATCTTCTAAGAATGATTTAGAAAATAATCCTCTTCTTTTTCTGCCAACTTCTTGATTATCCATATTAACTCCTATAACTTAACTTTCCTCTGGAAGATATAAATAAGTTCTTAACTTTCTTTCTATGTCTTCATCATAATTTATAATAAGTAAAGGAATTCTCTCATTAATACAAAAGTCTTTTTTGATTTTGTCTCTTTGTTGCCTAATTTCTAATGATTGTTTTTTATCCCAATATTTTACTCTAACAAAATGTTGAATACCTTGGTATTCAACAAGTATATTATAATCTGGTAAATAAAAATCAAAACGTAATGGTCTTTTATAAATACAATTTGGAAACCAATATTGTTCAATATATTTTATATTGTATTGATTTAATAATTTTTTTATTTTCTTCTCACCTTTACTTTCATTACAAGAAGGACATCCGCAATTTGCATTTATATGAGAATCTGGTGTTTGCTCAAAGATTCCATGAATTGGACATATAATTTTAATAGGTGAAAATATACCTTTATATTCAACTAAAGAATAATCATATTT
>JAIRLV010000158.1 GCA_031259185.1 Elusimicrobiota bacterium
ATAGAAAAGAGTGTAGATAAGTTGATAAAAGATGCGCTAGAGCAAATAAGAGGTAAAAAATATTATGAGAAATATAAAGGAGCGAATAAAGAAATAATCATACTAGGATTAGGATTTAGCGGGGCGAACGAAGAGAATAGAGTAGAAGTAGGAGTAAAGTTTGAGAAATTATAGAAAAATAAAAAATTAAAACAAAAAAAATGAGAAAATTTTTTATATTTTAAAAGTCAACTTTGGTACATTGACGATATTTATAGAATAACAATAGTAAAATATAAAGGTGTTTTCAAAAATGATTATTTATAAAATATCGTATACTTGAAAAAAATTATTAAAATTAGAGTCTTGGAAATCCTTTTTTTTATTTTAAGATTCTAAAAAAACAAAAAATTTTAATAATTTAAAAAAATTAGTGAACTTGAAAATAATTGCAGAATTTTTTTAATTTCAAGTGTGATATAATTAAATAAAAAAAGGATAATTTTTTTGTGAAAATGGGAAACGATAATAATATTTTTCAAAATCAGAACTATATGAATCAAATTAACAAAATTTTAGTTATACAAACGGCATTTTTAGGAGATATAGTTTTGACAATGCCTTTGATTAATAATATAAAAAGCTTATTTCCAAATAAAAAATTAGTAGTTTTGACTACTCCAACTGGAAAAGAAATTTTAGCTGGACAAATTAATATAGATGAGATAATTGTTTATGATAAAAATGGAAAAGATAAAGGATTTTTTAAATTTTTAGAATTCGTTAATATTTTAAAATTTCTACATTTTGATTTAGCAATAGTCCCGCATCGTTCTATTCGTAGCGCATTATTGACTTTTATAGCAAAAATTCCATATCGTATTGGTTTTAGAAATAGTCAAGGTAATATTTTTTTTAATTTTATGATAAATTATAAAAAAAATATACCAGAAATAGAAAGAAATTTATACTTTTTAGAAAAGTTTATAAATAATTTTGATATACAAAAGATAGATACAAAAATAACGTTTCCTTATCACAATGAATTGCAAAAAAAAAATAATGATTTATTAGATATAAAAAATGGAAATAGTCAAAAAATAATTGGGATACATGTCGGAGCAAAATGGAATACAAAGAAATGGATACCCGAGAAATTCATAGAATTAATTAGACAATTAGATAAAAAGAACTGTAAAATTGTTGTATTTGGAGAATCAAGAGAAGACTATATTGTTAATAATTATTTAGTTATGAAAAATGATTCAAGAAATATTTTAAATTTAATCGGAAAAACAAATCTACAAGATTTGATAGCAATTTTTAGAAATTTATCGCTTTATGTTTCAAATGATTCTGGACCTATGCATATTGCAGCAGCGATTGGAGTCCCGGTTATAGCAATATTTGGTCCAACTGTTCCGAGTTTTGGTTTCGCTCCTTATAATAAAAAATCAAAAGTTATAGAAGCAAAAAATGTAAGTTGTAGACCTTGTGGGAAGCATGGTAATAAATTTTGTCCTAGATTACATTTTAATTGTATGAATAAAATCGAAGTAGAACACGTTTTTGACGCAATAAAAGAAATTTTTTGAAAAATAAAAATTTTTTTAGTTTACTGATTTTTTTTAAAATCAATATTAAAAAATTTTATTTATTCTTGATGAAAAAAATATAGTTATAATGCGATTGATTTAGGATTTTGTAATAAAATAAACTGCTTTTGATAGGAGTATTCTAAAAAAATAAAAACAAATAAATATGGAAAAGACGAAATAGACATTGAAAATTTTTTAAAAAACTTTTGAATATATTATTAAGATTCAAAATGAATTTTTTTTTAAATAATACATAATTAATAATGTTTGAATAAAATATTTTTATTCTTTTAAACAAAATAAACAAAAGACAAAAATCTATAAAAAATAATTTTTTATATATTAATTTTAGTTTTTTAAATTTGAATATTATTTTAAGTTTATAAAAAATTAAAACAAAAAAAATCTTTACAAATTTTTAGTAATTTTATAATATAAAAAAATATATAAAATATATGAATAGTAAAAAAATAGGAGAAATTTTATTATGTCACTCACAAAGGATGAAAAAGTTGAAATTATTTCACAGTTTAAAGAAAAAGATTCAGATACGGGATCGTCGCCAGTTCAAATAGCTCTTTTAACAAAAAGAATAAACGAACTTACAGAACATTTTAAAATACATAAAAAAGATCATAGTTCTAGAAGAGGCTTATTAAAACTAGTTGGGCAAAGAAGAAGTTTATTGAATTACTTGAAAGCGACTAATGAAGCAAAATATAAGATTCTTATAGAAAAATTAAATTTGAGGAAGTGATTAGAATGCTAGAATTAAAAAAAAATATTGTAATAAATGAAAGGCTTTTATCTTTTTCTACAGGTTTGATAGCAAAACAAGCAAATGGAAGTATTATAGCCCAATATGGCGATACCGTGGTTTTAGCTACATTTGTTTATAAAGATTTACCACAAGAAATGAAAGGGGCAGACTTTGTGCCATTAATGGTTGATTACAGAGAAAGAAGTTATGCTGCTGGAAAAATTCCGGGTGGTTTTTTCAAAAGAGAGGGGAGACCAAAAGATTCGGAAATATTAGCATCTAGGCTTATAGATAGACCTATTAGACCATTATTTCCAGATAATATTGGAAAAGAATTATCAGTAAATGTTTTAGTTTTATCATATGATGGAGAGAATAGCGCTGATGTATTAGGTATAATTGCTTCTTCTTTGGCTATCACTATGACTGGAGTTCCTTTTTCTGGTCCTATTGGAGCGGTTAGAATCGGTTATATTGATGATAAATTTATTGTTAATCCGAATGAAAAAATTATGCAAAATAGCTTGCTGGATTTAGTTGTAGTTGGGACAGAAGATAAAATAACAATGATAGAAAGTAATTCTATGGAATTATCAGAAGAGATAATGCTTCGAGCTTTTGCGATCGCTCATGAAGAAATTATAAAAATAGTTAAGCTCCAAAAAGAATTTATTCAAGAACTAGGAGTTCAAAAACAAGAGATAAATTCAGATAAAAATGAAATTATTGATATACAAAAAACGGTCAATGATATTTATGAAAAAAAACAAAATGAGATAAAAGAAAAATTGTTGATATTTGAAAAATTGAAAAGACAATATGCTTTGGATGAATTTAAAGAAAGTTTAAAAAATATAGAAATTTTTTCCTTAATTGAGGAAGAAAATAAAAATACAATAATTTCAGTTATTTACGAAAAATTGATACAAAGAGCATTTAGAGAATTAATTAATAAAGATAAAAAAAGACCAGACGGTAGAGCTTTGGATGAAATAAGACCAATTGCTTGCCAAATTGGTGTTTTGCCAAGTAGAGTCCATGGTTCTAGTTTATTCACGAGAGGTGAAACGCAGTCGTTAGGGACTGTCAGTCTAGGCAATATGAAAGATGAGCAAATTTTAGATGAACTTGCAGGTGAATCAAAGAAAAGGTTTATGCTTCATTATAATTTCCCTTCATTTTCAGTAGGTGAAACAAAAATGTCTCGTGGTCCTGGAAGACGAGAAATTGGACA
>JAIRLV010000264.1 GCA_031259185.1 Elusimicrobiota bacterium
TTGGCACTTTTTTGTCAAAAAGCCTCGAAATAGCACCACTATTCCTGCGTTTTTTTCCGCAGATTGCCTAAAAATTAATCAAAAATTTTATCAATAGCGAGATCGTTAACAGGTTCTAAAAGCTTATGCTTAGCCTAGAAATGCACAAAAATTTCTCAAAACAACTTGGCAGGTTTACAAGTTGTTTTGAGCTTAATTGATTACAAACTTGGTAAACGCAATCCATCAATAGAGAGACAAGTTAACAGATTCTTAGACTAAAGTTGTTGTATCTCCCACACCACCCGTTGAGTGCTTATCAACCTTTACTCCTGGGGGATAGAGGCTAGATCCATTATTTTTCCCGAATGTGCCATCTTCACTGTTAAATCCAAAGTCTAACGATCACTTATGCCACAAAAAAATATTGCCATCAGTAACGTACTCATCTGATAATCAGGAATCTCGCCTTTTGTAAATTCTTGAACAAAAAACTCGATTTCTTCGGTGGTAAGCTCACCACCATCATGTTTTTTTTGAATTATATCCACTGCGCGAAACAACTCTTTCACCTATCTTTTATCAACTTCGTCTGAAGTTGTACTGTAAAATAAATCGCCCAAAACAGCGATGTCAGTATTATGCATATTGGTCAAAATAATCGAGTAGTCTTCACCATTCTCATCGCCTTCATAATAGCTTTGAATACCTTGCCCTGAAAACGATCCTAGTGATGAATCAAATCCCTTATTAGATTCTTTTAAAGACAAACCTGCACTATACACAGCGTCTTTGGTGGGGTGAAAAAGCGTTTGGTACTCTTCTTTTGTTAAAAGTTTCTTATGGCTTAACCCATCAAAAAACTTAGCCATATCTGTCACTGTTGAACAGATTTCGCCCGCACCCATTAAACTAGATAATAAATTTAGCGAATAGTTTGTTTCGTCATACTGATATTCTTTGCCTTCTACTACCGCATAGCTTACTGGCAAGTCGCTTTTTTTTAAATCTTTTGGAAAGTAAGTATTCTTCATCTCTAAAACATTTAAAATTCGCTCTTTAACCAAATTATAATAAGGTTTCTGTTCAATCTTCGCCGCCAGCAATGCCAAAAAAACAAAGTTAGAGTTTGCATAATAGGACTCTGAAGAATCTGAGCGCACTGTAATATCTTTAGTAAACTCTAGCAATTGTTCATCATCTTGCAGAAAATAATCCGGAGTAATTTCAGAATTCTCATATCCTGAAGTATGCGATAGTAAATCACGAATCGTAACTTTCTCTGCTCCTTCAACATCTGAGAAAGACTGACCAAGAGTGCTGTCATAAGACAATTTTTGTTCTCTAATCAACTGCGCAATAATGATTCCACAAAAAATTTTCGCCTGCGAACAGATAGGAAAAATGGTTTTCTCAGTTACTTTTTCATCATTTTCTTTATCTTTATAACCATAATACATGGTGTATGTATTACCACTGCGGTGCTCTAAAACAGCGCCTGAAAAACAACTACTCTTTGCCAAGCGTTTCATCGCATCTAAAACCAACCGTTTATTATCCTCAACTTTGCTCTCTTTTAGATCTTTTATCGTCTGCGTGGAAGAAACTGTCGTTGTCTTTTCCGTAGTATCTTTAGAACAAGCTGCAGGAATAATTAATAAAAACAAAAAAATCGGCAAATACCATTTTTGCTTTGCAAAACACTTCATTATCAACGCTACTTATCTCCTGGGTTTCGATATGTAATTTTTTTTATAAAATAAATATAGCAAAAAATCGAGTAGAGGTGGTTACAATCAATTATTATTTTTTGTTAAAAATAATTAAAAAAGCAAATTCTTTGATATAAATTAGAAAAAAATTGATATTATCACATCAATATTCAAAAGGTTCAGCTTAGATTATAAGCTTGTGTAATTGTGTTTTTATATTAGACCTCTTGCGAAACTAGTACATGATTAAAAATTGTGTTCAATTTTTTCCTGAGATAAGGAAAAAAACGTAGAAATAGTGGTGCTATCGCGAGGCTTTTTGACGAAATATCAGGGAAAAAGAAACGCAATTTTCATGGATCTAGTTTCGCAAGAGGTCTATTAAAGGAGTTTCATCATAAAAATTGTTAAACTCATTTCTGTTTTGCTAAATTAATCTTTCCGAAAAACTAATCTTTTCTAGAAAAACCGGTTACTCTAATGGTATTTCCCGATGGTGGCGCAAAATATTCTGATAATATTTATTCAGAAAAATGGTGCAGAGAAAAAATAATATTTAGGAAGAATTGACTATGATTTATCTGAACAAATTGAAAAGGCTGTCTGCTGTTTATATACAAAGGATTATTCCCAACCTATTAAGCCTTATCTGAGATATAAAAATCTTAAAAATCGAATAATTGCTATGCCAGCATATCTAGGAAACAATTTTAATATTGCAGGCATCAAATGGATTGCAAGTTTTCCTGATAATATAAATAATGGTATTCCTCGTGCTCATAGCGTCTTGATACTTAATAATGCAAATACAGGTATTCCAGCATGTATAATAAACACACCTTTATTAAGTGTCATAAGAACTGCTTCTGTAAGCGGATCAATCTTAAAAAAATATCTTGATATACGCAAAAAAGAAAACCTGAAAGTAGGTATTATCGGATTTGGACCAATAGGACAATATCATTACAAAATGTGCAAAAGCTTAATCAAAAATTGCGATGTTCAGTATTTAATTTATGATTTAAAGCCTATTAGAGATGTAATAAAAAAGGACAAATTATATGAACAAAATCGTGGAAAGAAGCTTTTTGCGATTCTGATATCGTTATAACTTGCACTGTTTCCGATAAAAGATACATAGATCAAAAACCCAAAGATGGCTCACTTTTAATGAACGTCTCGTTAAGAGATTGCACAGATAAAATTTATAAATATATAAAAGATGCTATCATAGTAGACGATTGGGATAAAGTTTGTAGAGAAAATACTGATATAGAATTCTTTCACAAAACACAAGGATTGCAAAAAGACAACACAAAATCCATTACAGATGTTTTAATAAAAAATGAAATGTCAGATTACGACAATTCTCAAGTTATTATGTTTAATCCGATGGGCATGGCCATATTTGACATGGCAATTGGAAAATATTATTTTAAAAAATCTATTCAAAACAATAATTTTATTAAACTCTAAAATAAAAGAGGTTACCTTGCCAAAAATAAAAGTATTTAAAACTATAAAATTTTCACCTGTCAAAAACATTTTAAAAAAAATCGTGTTAACGATTATACTATATTGAACTTTAAAGAAACTTTTAAATTAATTTTTAATAAAATAAAATTTCCAGAAAAATACATATCTTTTATCCGAACCATTAAGCGTATTTGAGCTAAATAGATTTTAAAATAATTTTACAAAAGGAGAAAGTATCTATGAAAAAAATTACGAGTTTTGAAATTGATCATACAAAATTAGAAAAAGGACTTTATATCTCTAGAACCGACGATAACTTGGCGTCTTCTAAAAGCATGTTAAATTCAGGTCTTGTACGGTCTGAACCGGAATAATCGTCGTCAATATAAATTTTATAAATTTCCCACTGGTGTTCAAGAGCAAATGCCGTCAGGATTGATTTTTGATTCTGAATGCTCTCGCTTTCGGAACTTGCATGAATTTTATTTCTGTCTTCGTCACTCAGATGGCAATAAATTGCCACTTTGGGAAGCATTTTTCCCCTCCGTACGTACAGTTTCTTGTAAATTATACGGAATCCGGTGCTTTATTTTTTCTGACTCGCTGATCATCTCAGCAAGGTACAAATGACTGCGATAATTATATTTTTACATTTTTTTAAAAAATATTTACTCGCAATTTGTAGTTTTTCTACAATAAAAAACACGAACAAAGAAACAAATTCTACTTGTTCATGTTAACTTTTACTAATTTTTTTACTTTTTTCTACAAAAAGTTCTATTTTTTATTCTTTAAATCATGTTGATTTTTTAAACTTTTTGTAATAAAATAAATCTAGTTAACGATGTCGCGTTTGCGACTTTTTAAACAAGTTCGGTTTGTTTTTTCAGCTCCTGTTCTTTTTGCTAGAAGAATAGGAGTGCCGTTTTTATGTGAAAAAACAATTATTAATTATTTTAAACTGTATTTTCTAAAAAAGCAAGTATAAACAGCAGTAAATAACGTGAAAATTTTACACATCTTTTAACGTTTTAATTTCAACTCCAAGCGCTTCAGCGATTATAAACACTTCAAAGTCCCGTATAGAGCGGTGTCCGAGCTCAAGATTCGAATAAGCCGCCGGATTGATATCAAGCCCTTTAGCTTGCAATTTTGCAATAAAAATATGTTGTTTAATCTTATTTTCTAGCCGGATTTCTCTAATTTTTGCCCCGCAAATGTTTCTTTTTTCTTTATAAAAAT
>JAIRLV010000313.1 GCA_031259185.1 Elusimicrobiota bacterium
TAACAAAATAGCAGCGATTTTAGCTTTTATAAATATTTTTATATAATACAAAATTTTTATTGATGAAAAAATTTAGGAATCACATTATTAAATTTAATTTTGCATATTTTATAAATTATAGCATAAAAGCGATGAAATGCAAAATTATTTTTTATATTATTTTTTTGACAAAACACCTTAATATATATTATTATTGATGTAGAAATACAATTGTATAAAAGAATACAGTATTACAAATATATTATGATAAAAAATTGAAGGGATTTAAGGATAAGAGAATAAAAACAAATTAATGTTAAAATTTTTTAGTTAACAGAATTTAGATATAGATTTTATAAGATAAACTATATTGTTAAGTGGCTTGATTCGCTAATCATCTATACTATAATAAATTATTTTATCATTTTTTAAATAAGTTGATTTTTATCAAATTATTACGAATTAAAAACAAAATATTATACTTCTCAGTACTTAACAATGACAAATATCGACTATGTATTTTGGATGACTCAAAAAAAAATGGATTAATATAAAATTTTTAAAAATAGATTATTTTTTATACAAAATAAAAATAAAAATTTAGGCGAGGGAAAAATGGTTATAGGATATTTTAATATGGAACAAAAAGTTGTTATTTTAGCAATTGCTTTATTTGTTTTGAAATTTTTATCTCTACTTTTTTTGAAAAAATATAGCGGCAATAAAGTTCTATTAGAGACTTTGGATTGGGTCAGAACTGCTATTACAGCATTATGGATAGCGTTTTTGATAATGTATTTTACTGTTCAAGCATTTAAAATTCCATCAGGTTCGATGGAAGACACTTTACAAGTGGGCGATCATTTATTGGTTAATAAATTTTATTATGGTATTAGACTGCCAACGTTGAAATTGTCAAACGATAAGTCAAAGATTGGAAAATCGTTTAAAATTTCTGACACAAATTATCTTAATTTTGAAATGAAAAGATTTTTGGTAAAAAATGAGGTTAAAATAGGTGATCAGGTCGTATTTGCTTTTCCTGTGGATACTTCAAAGGATTTTGTAAAGCGATGCGTAGGGCTTCCAGGCGATAAAATTGAAATTATTGATAAAATTTTATATATAAATGATGTAAGACAAATAGAAAAATATGTAACACATAAAGATCAAACCATTTATAAAAATGATACTAGTTCGCCATTGGTGTGGAGATTAAGAGATAATTTTGGACCGATAATTCTTCCAGAAAACTATTTTTTTGTGATGGGTGATAATAGAGACGATAGTAATGATAGTAGGTTTTGGGGTCCACTTCATAAGGATTATATAAAGGGAAAGCCAATTTGCATATTTTTCCCAATTAAAAGGATTTCTTCGTTAAAAAATAAATAATTTATATAATCGGTTTTATTTTTTAAATTAAGGAATTATAAATTGATCACTAAAATTATTATAGCAAGTATCATTGGCGCTTTTTCTAGTTTAGATAGTAGCCTTTTTGCAAATATTATGATTTCTAGACCGATTGTTTTGTGTCCAATTTTAGGCTTTGTTTTTAAAGATGTAGCATTGGGATTTCAATTAGGGTTTTTGTTTGAATTTTTGTTTTCGGATATACTTTATGTCGGAGCATATATTCCCATAAATATTTCGTTTCTTGGCACAATTGTTATGGGCGCAATATTTCTTTTACCATACTTGGGCGATTCATTAATAATGTTTGTGATAATAGTCGCTATTTGTATCGCATATATTTTTAGGCATATAGAAATAGCTTTTAGGCTTTTTAATTCTTTAGTTGCTGAAAAAATTGTCGATGCTGTAAAAAATGAGAAATACTATATGGTATATTTAGGAATTGCTTATAGTTTGTTAAGTTTTTTAATATTGAATTTTTTTATGTTATTTTTTTTCATTTTATTAACTTCTGAATTGACAAAAATTGTCTTTATAAAATTACCTTATAATATAATCATTACTCTAAGAGCATTATATAACTTTTTGCCAATTTTAGGATTTGCAGTTGTTTTGAATATATTTCTGGCTGGAGATTTTAAAAATTGGATAAAAAACAAAATAGTTTTTTATAATATAAATTTTAAAGATTGGATAAATATGAAAAGCAGTTTTAAAAAATGACAAAAATTCGAGAGGCGGAAAGAAACGATATTTTTTCATAGACATAATAACAATGAATAGATTAAATTTACTAAAAAAAATTAATAACTTAAATATTTTTTCATATTTTTATTTTATTTTTTGATTATGGATGTTGAAAATGAAAAAAAGATTTTTTTTATTAGGGATGAGAACTTTATTTTTGCAATCTCTTTGGAATTTTGGTAAATTACAAAATATCGGCTTTATGTTTATTATTATGAAAGAATTAAAAAGAATTTATCCAGATAAGGAGGAATATAATTCTGCTATAAAAAGGCATTTTGAATTTTTTAATATACATCCGTATATGTGCAGTATTTTGGTTGGGATTATTATAAAATTGGAAGAAGATAATAAAGCTAAAAATATAAACGATGCTGTAATGATTAATAATATAAAATCTACAATGGCTGGTCCTTTATCGGCATTAGGGGATTCTTTTTTTTGGGGATTATTGAGACCTTTTGTCGCTGTTTTAACATTTATCCTTTTTTTGATTTATATATTATTTAAAAATATTTATTATGAATATCAATTTGATGCTTTGTTTTTTGTTTTTATACCAATATTTTATTTATTTATTTATAATTCTTTACATTTTTTTATTAGATTTTATTGTTTAGAACAATCATACTATATTGGTTTGGATATACTTTCTCACATAAAAAAATGGAAAGATATTAATTTAGATAGAATTGTAAGAAGAATAGGAATTTTTTTAGTATTGTTTATATTTTTACTTTATTGTATTTATAAAAAATGTAAATTAAATACAATAATAATTTATTGTCTTATGTTTTTACTTTTTGAATTTTTCAAGAATAAAAGAAGATGGTCAACTATCAAAATAATTTTTGCTGTTTCTATAGTTTTAATTATCTTAACTTTTTTCAAAGGCGGTGGAATGTTTTATGATTAAGGAAAAAATAGTCATTCAGAATAAACTTGGGCTACATGCTAGACCAGCGTCTTTATTTGTACAAACTACTTCTAAATTCAAATCGGATGTTTTTGTAGAGAAAGGAACCCAAAAGGTTAACGGAAAAAGTATATTAGGCATAATGATGCTCGCTGCTGGAATAGAAACAGAATTAGACATAACTGTAAATGGAGAAGATGAAAAAGAAGCATTTGAATCTATAAAAAAATTAATAGACGATAAATTTTATGAGGATTAAAAGAGGCAGTAGATGTTACTAAAAGGCAAACCAGTATCCCCTGGAATAGTTTATGGTAAAGTTTTAGTGAAAGATTCATTGGAGAAAATTTTTGTAAAAAAAACTATATTAGAAAAAGATATAAACACTGAAATACAAAAATTTATTGACGCAGTACAAAAAACTAGAGAAGAAATGCAGATTTTATATAAAAGAGTTTTGACAGAAATGGGAGAAGCGTATGCGAATTTGTTCTCAGTATATGTTTTGATATTGGATGATCAAACTTTTATTAATTTTATATTGGAACAAATAAAATCTGGAAGTAATGTTGAATTTGCTTTATATACATTTAGCAACAATATAAAAGACTCTTTTAACTATATAGAGGATATTTATTTAAAAGAAAGACAAAGAGATATATTGGATGTTGTGAAAAAAATCATATCAAAATTACCGAATAGTAAAGATGAATTAGAGAGTTTCGGAGATAATAAAGATGAATTAGAAAACTTCGGAGATAATATTGAAGGAAATCTTATAATTGTTGCTAATAATTTAAGTCCAGCAGACACTATAATGGTAAAAAATAAAAAAGTAAGCGCTTTTCTTACAAATGTAGGAGGCGAAACATCGCATGCTGCAATATTTGCGCAAGCTTTAGGAATTCCTAGTATAGTAGGAATAAAAAATATAACTGAAATAGTTAAAACTGGAGATTTTATTATTGTAAATGCTTTTAATGGGAATGTTATAACAAATCCGACAAAAGACGATATAAGTAAATATTTTTATGAAAAAGAAAAAATAGAAGTAATGTACCAAAAATTTGAAAAGATAAAAAATTTACCAGCTATTACTAATGATGGAGTAGAAATTAAATTGCTCGCAAATATTGAAATTCCAGATGAAATAGATTCCGTTATATCAAATGGAGCAGAAGGAATAGGTTTATATAGAACAGAATTTTTATATATGAATAGGCAAGATTTCCCGACTGAAGAAGAACAATATCAAAAATATAAATTTATAGCTGAAAAAATATATCCAAATGAAGTAGTTATTAGAACAATAGATATTGGCGGAGATAAAAATTTAAAAAAATTTGATTTAGATATTGAATATGAAAAAAATCCTTTTTTAGGGCTTAGAGGAATTAGATTTGCTATAAAATATAAATCTATATTCAAAATTCAATTGAGAGCAATACTAAGAGCAAGCATTTTTGATAATATAAAAATTATGTATCCAATGATTTCTATTTATGAAGAATTTTTAGAAGCTAATAATATTTTAGAGGAAGTGAAGGAAGAATTAAGAAAAGAAAAAATTGAGTTTAATGAAAATATTCAGGTTGGCTCTATGATAGAAGTCCCCGCATTAGCAATTACTTTAGATAAAATAACTCAATATGCCGACTTTTTTAGTATTGGGACCAATGATTTAATGCAATATTTATTTGCTATTGACAGAGAAAATCAATATGTTTCGCATTTATATAATACGAGGCATGTATCCATTCTAAGACTTTTGAGATATATTTTGTTAAATGCAAAAGATAAAAAAGTTGAAATTTGTGGATCAATGGCAGGAGATGCAAAATTAACAAAAATTTTGATTGGTCTTGGGTATAGACATCTTAGTATGAATCCTAGCTTTATTCCGAAAATTAAAAATATAATTAGAGAAGTTAGTATTACTGATTGCGAAAAATTGGCACGAGAAATATTAGATTTGAATTATTTAAAACCTGATAATTGGTTTAAATAACAATTAAAATATTGAAATTTTACAAATAATATAAAAATAAAAAATGTTAAATTGTTTAAAATTGAAAAATTACATATTTATTGATGATTTGGAGATAGATTTTAGTGAAGGTTTGACCATTCTTACTGGAGAAACAGGATCCGGAAAGTCTATTTTGGTAGATGCGATTAGTTTATTATTAGGAGAAAAGGTTGAAAAGCAAATAATTAAAAAAGACGCAGATTTTTGTGAAATATCTGTGATTTTTGACATAAAAGCAAGATTATTTGA
Source organism: Elusimicrobiota bacterium (assembly GCA_031259185.1). Classification (GTDB taxonomy): domain Bacteria; phylum RUG730; class RUG730; order RUG730; family RUG730; genus JAIRLV01. Next base: position 5,340 of record JAIRLV010000313.1, read on the forward strand.
TACTCAAAATTTTGAAAATGAAAGTATAGATAAAGAAATATTTGAAGAATTTTTGACTAATTTAAATGAAGAAAAAACATTAATTTTTACTAGAAGAATCTTGAAAAATAATAAAAATAAATTTTATATAAACGGCAAATTTGTTATTCTAAATGTAATGAAGGAAATTTTGAGTAGATTCTTAGAAATTCATGGACAAAACAGTAATCAAAAAATATTTTCAAATTCTATTCAATTAAATATTTTAGATAGATTTTCTAACAATCAAAAAATTTTGAAAGAAATAGAAAAATTTTATAATTTAAAAAATCAAATAGAGAAAAAATTATCAGATATATTAGAAGAAAAAAAAGTTTTAAAAGAGAAAAAAGATTTTTTGAAATTCCAAGCTGATGAATTATCTAAATTCAACTTTAAAAAAGGAGAAGATGAAGAATTAGAAATTGAATATAAAAAATTGTCAAATATTGACTTGATAGGTCAAATTTTAAATAATATTTCTGAAAAATCTGCAATAATTTCTCAAAATATATTTAATTTGGCAAAAAATTTTGAAGAATTAAAAAAATATAATAACGATTACTTAGAATTTGATAATGAAATAAATTCATCTATGGATATGTTTAACGAGCTTGAAAACAGAATAAATAGTTCTAAAAATTTATTAGAAAGCAGCCCTTATAGGTTAGATGAAATTGCCGCGAAATTAGATAAAATTTCTAAAATGAAAAAAAAATATCATCTGAGATTGGATGAATTATTGGAATACAAATCCAAGTTGGAAACTGATTTAAAAAAAATAGATTATGATAGTGATGAAGAAATAGAATTGAAAGATGAACTTATAGAGATTAACAAAAAATTAGACGAAAAATCACAAGAAATTCATAAAATTAGATTTGAAAATGCTAAAAATTTGGAAATTTTGATTAATAAAAATTTTGAAGAATTGGATATGGAAAAAGTTCAGTTGAAAATAGAAATTACTAAAAATCAAAATTTTTCAACTAATGATTTAATTTTTTCTAAAACTGGCTTTGACAAAGTGAACTTTTTGATAAAAACGAATCCGGGGCAAGATTTTGCAGAGTTAAAAAACATAATTTCTGGCGGCGAACTTTCTAGAATTATGCTTGCAATAAAATATGTCTTATCTAATTTTGATAAAACTACTACGCTAATTTTTGACGAGATTGATACTGGAATTAGTGGAAAAACAGCTTTTATTATCGGTAAAAAAATGAAAAATATTGCTATGTCCCATCAAGTATTTTGCATTACTCACCAACCCCAAGTCGCAGTCTTTGGCGATAACAATAAATTAATAAAAAAAGAAATTTCTGCCAATGATATTAAAATAAAAGTTGAAAATTTATCAAAAACTGGAAAAATAAAAGAAATAGCGAGAATGTTAGGCGGATTGAATATAACTGAAAAAGTTATAGAAAATGCAAAAGAATTGATAGAATCTGCAGAAAAAATATAATTTTATTAAATTGGAGAAAAATAATGGAAAATGAAAGATATACTGAAGATTTAGTGATGAAAGAAATGAGGAGTTATCTTGGTAAAAATGATTGGGGATATATATATCCAAAAACTGTAGAAAAACATAATAAAATAACGCGATGTTTACAAAAAGCGGGTGGCAAACCTGATATTTGCGATATAAAAGATTATACGAAAGGAGGGACTGGAAAAGCGCAGCCAGAATATATAATTACTTTTGATGAAAAATTAGATACGATAATTGTTGTAGAGTGTAAAAGATCGATAACCTATCATAGAAGTGAAATGCTATCTCAACCAAAAAATTATGCAGTTGATGGAGTTTTATATTATGCGAAATTTTTAAAAGAAGAATATAATGTACTTGCAATCGCAGTCAGTGGAACGAAAAAAAATAATTTTAAAGCAACTACATTTTATTGGCAGAAAGGGCAAGAATATTATATTGAGTATAAAAAAGCGACTGATATAATATTGGAACCATTAAACTATTTAAAAATGGTAAATGGTGAAAAAATACAAAAACAATTTTCTTTGGAAGAAATAAGAGAAACTGCGATTGAGATGCATAATAAATTGAGAGAAGTTAAAATAACCGAAAAAGATAAACCTATTTTTATTGCAGGACTTTTAATCGCTTTATCAAGCGATAGTTTTAGCGATAATTATGCAAATTTTAATAATTTTGATATTATTATACAAAATTTGAATTTTGCAATTATCACTAAATTAAAAGATAATAATATGAAAATAGATAAAGTTGAAAATATTATAAATTCTTTTAAAAGAATTGCAGGCAATCCAAAATTAAGACAAATTACGTTAGGCCAAGATAATTCTATTCTATGGTATATAAAAGAGCTAGAGTGTAAAATAAAACCTATGATGAATTATAGTGAAAGTACTATTGACGTTTTAAGTGTTTTTTATCACGAATTCATAAAATATAGTGGTGGCGATGGTAGCGGTTTAGGCATAGTCCTTACTCCACAACATATCACAGAATTTATGGTTGATATTGTAGAAGTAAATAAAAATAGTAAAGTAGTTGATATTTGTTGTGGATCTGGGTCTTTTCTTGTAAGCGCTATGGTAAAAATGCTTAAAGAAGCAAATCCTAATGAATATCAACAAATAAAAAATGAACAATTATATGGAATAGAATTGGATAATGATTTATTTACTCTTGCTATAGCAAATATGATTGTTAGAGGGGATGGAAA
>JAIRLV010000320.1 GCA_031259185.1 Elusimicrobiota bacterium
CAGAAATTAGAGGACATAGACGTACTTATATTGGTTCTTTGCCTGGTAAAATAATCCAATCTGTAAAAAAAGCTGAGACTAGGAATCCAGTTTTTTTATTAGATGAAATAGATAAAATGGGAAATGATTTTAAAGGAGACCCTGCTTCTGCGCTTTTGGAAGTTTTGGATAGTGAACAGAATATGAAATTTTGTGATCATTATTTAGATGTAGACTTTGACTTATCTGATATAATGTTTATTACAACTGCAAATAATGTCTACAATATTCCTTTACCGTTGATAGATAGGATGGAAGTTGTTGAATTTTCTGGATATACAATGCTAGAAAAAAGAAACATTGCGCAAAAATATCTTGTTCCTAAGCAAATAGAGAATACAGGGCTTCAAAAGACAGATATTTTTTTTTTGGACGAAGGCATAGAAGAGATCGTAAAGAAATATACGTCGGAATCAGGAGTTAGAAATTTAAATAGAGAAATAGCAAATGTTTGTAGAAAAATTGCAAAGAAAAAAGCAGAAAACGAACTAACAAATCAGCAGAAAATTTCTAAAAAAAATATTGATGAATATTTAGGAATTCCGAGAAATTCTGGCGATATTTTTGCTAAAAACGAGATTGGAATTGCAACTGGACTTGCTTGGACTGAAACAGGTGGTGAAATTTTAAATATAGAAGTTGTAAAAATGAAAAATAAAGGCGGATTATCTTTGACTTTGACAGGAAAACTTGGAGATGTTATGAAAGAATCTGCGCAGACTGGACTTTCATATATCAGAGCGAATGCAAAAAAATTTAAAGTTGACAAAAAAAATTTTGAAGATGTGGAAATTCATATTCATATTCCAGAAGGTGCCATACCAAAAGATGGACCCTCTGCTGGTATAACAATTACAACTGCTTTGATTTCAGCATTTACTAAACAAAAAGTAAAAACTGGTATCGCTATGACTGGTGAAATTACGCTTACTGGAAGAGTATTGCCAATCGGCGGATTAAAAGAAAAAATTTTGGCTGCATATAGAGTAGGAATAAAAAAAGTATTGATCCCAGAGTATAATAAAAAAGATTTAAAAGATATTCCAAAAGAAGTTTTGGATAAGGTTGAGATAATTACTGTTAAAAAGTTTATTGAAGTTGCAAATATAGTTTTTGGCAATAATTTTAATAAAATGTGATTAAAAAAAGTAGCAAAAAAAAAGTTTTTGAATAAATGAAAACTATTTATTTTCATATTTAAATGACTATATTTTAAATAATAAAATAATAAAATAGAAAAATCAAAAATTTAGCATTATATTTTTTAAAATTAAAAAATTTTATGCGGGTATAGCTTAGTGGTAAAGTCCCAGCTTCCCAAGCTGGTCACGCGGGTCCGATTCCCGCTACCCGCTCTTAAATCCCCAACTTTTCTCCTCGTCAATAAAATCCTTATTCTCTCATAAATTAGATGAAATTTTTTAAATTTTTCAAATAAATTTTATTGACAATCTTTAACCATTTTTAACAATCTTTAACAAAATAATCTTTACAAAATCTTGACAAACTTTTATAATATTTTTGTGAAAAAAATTATTATGGAGGTTCATAAAATGTTCCACAGAAGGAAACGAGGCAATATATGGTATGTATATTGGCAGGAGAACGGCAAACAAAAAGCAAAAGCAGTTTCAATAGATTTGCAGGCTACCAAGCAATTTGAGATAGAACTAGCGAAAAGATTGTATGCTAAAAAAAATGGACTTTTTTATGGAAATCATAGATTTGACGAACTTTGTAATGACTATATCAAAAATTTCTCAAAAATCAACAAAAAACCAAGAACGATCAAAAAAGATGAGTATGTAATAAAATATTTCAAAAAGATTTGTAAGGATATTAAATATTGTAAAGATTTCAATATTGAAAGCATAAATCGTTTTAGGAGCGAGAGGCTACAATCGGGTAAAACGCAAAGCACAGTAAATAGAAGCCTACAAGTCCTAAAAAGCATGATAAAATATGCATACAAAAAGAAATATATATATACTGATTTTTCGAGCGATATAAAATTATTTTCAATACCAAAAGAAGCGAAAAGCTGGGTAATGGATAAAAAAGAGATAGATATTTTATTAGAGAAAACAAACCATCCATACAAGACAGCCTTTTTGTTAGTATTATATGGAGGACTGCGTAGAGGCGAGGTATGTCATCTTGAATGGCAAGATATAGATTTTGAAAAAGAAAATATATATATAAGAAAAAAGCCGCATTTGAATTGGGAACCCAAAAACAGGACATCAATAAGGACAGTTCCGATACATCCTGAAATAAAAAATTATCTACTAGATATAAAAAAACTAGCAGGGAATAAAACGAATTTTGTAGTTTTTTATAAAGAGGATTTGCGGGTATTAGATGAGGATACATTGACAGGAATGGTAAGGAAAATTAAAATCAAATTAGGTCTACCTAGAGAATTTTGTTTTCATAGCTTGAGACATACTTTTGTTTACAATATGGTGAAAAACGGAGTTCCAAGTTATCATATTTCAAAAATTATAGGGCATTCTAATACCAATATAACGGAGCAAGTGTATACGCATCTAAAAGATAC
>JAIRLV010000024.1 GCA_031259185.1 Elusimicrobiota bacterium
ATTTTTAGATGCTTTGAAAAATGTTAGCGATCCAGAGATAAAACGAAAAATAATTGGGCATAAATTTATAGAAGTTTTTGACATAGCCGCAAGAGAAATTGATGATGTAGAATTTTTGGCACAAGGGACACTATATCCTGATGTCATAGAAAGCGTGTCTGTAAACGGTCCGTCGGCTATAATAAAATCTCATCATAATGTTGGCGGACTTCCTGAAAAAATGAAAATGAAATTATTAGAACCATTGAAATATTTATTTAAAGACGAGGTTAGAGAACTCGGAAGAGAATTAAAAATTCCAAATGAACTCGTGAATAGACACCCTTTTCCTGGTCCAGGTTTAGCAGTTAGAATTTTAGGAGAAGTTAATGAAGAAAGAATAAAAATTTTACAATTAGCTGATAAAATAGTAATTGACGAAATAAAAAATGCTGGATTTTATGAGCAAATTTGGCAATCATTTGCTGTACTTTTACCAACAAAAAGCGTCGGAGTTATGGGAGATGAAAGGACATATGAAAATGTTATAGTAATACGCGCAGTCAATAGCATTGATGGTATGACTGCCGATTGGTCGCATTTACCATACGAATTATTGGGAAAAATTTCAAACACAATTATAAATCAAGTAAAAGGAATTAATCGCGTATGTTATGATATTTCTTCAAAACCGCCCGCGACAATTGAGTGGGAGTAAAAAATGTGGAGATTTGAATGACAAAAAAAGATATAATAACTCAAATATTTAATATATGCAAAAAGCAAAATAATTTTATTTTTAATAATGATTTGGTAAAAAAAGTTTTGGTAAAAAGTAAATCATCTACCAATCCATATGATATGACAAAAATTGATGATATATCAAAATTACCTGAAGAAGTCGTTGAACAAAATTATTGTATAATACATTTAGGAAATGGAAATCATAAATTTATAAAAGGAATTAACAAAATTTATCATAATTTTGAAGCAATAAGCGACATTGTTGATTGGCAATATAGACCAAGTATTTTAAACGATTTTTCAATAAGCGAATCAAGTATTTTATCTTTGACCAATAATCATAGAATTTTGCATGATTTTTTATATCAAGATTATGTTGGGATTGTTCCCAAAATGTATAATAGTGAGAGAAAAAGAGCATTTCTTTTGAGTATTATATTGATAAAGAAAAATGTAAGTTTGAAAATTTGCAAATTGAAATAGATTTAACATTAGAACATGAAGGTTATGTAACAATTTTTGAAGGTAAAAACAATAATAATCAATGGCTAAAAAATTTTAATGTATATCAATTATATAACCCATTTAGATATTACTATGAATTACAACAAAAAAACAAACTAAAGATTAAAAAACTAACTGCTTGTTATTTATTAAGACAAAAGATAGATTGTAATTCTATTGTTAGACTATATAATTATACTTTTATTGACCCATTAGATATGACAAGTATAAAACTATTAAAAAATAAAGAATATAGATTAAATAGGAAGGATTTTAAAAGTGACTAACCAATTTTGCCTAAATCAAATATTTAACGAAGATGTTATTTTAACACTTAAGAAAGTATCTGACAATTCAGTAGATATGATTTATGGTGATCCTGACTATAATGTTGGTATAAATTATGCTGGAGCAAAATATACTCAAAAATGGAATGATTATATTGATTGGTATATTGAATTAACCAGGGAATGCATGCGAGTTTTAAAATATACAGGGAATCTATTTATGATGAATTATCCGAAACAAAATGCATATCTAAGAGTAAAATATCTTGATAATAATGCTTTTAATGTTTTTGACTATGTTTGGGTTTATAATTCCAATGTGGGACATTCACAAAATAAATTTACTACGGCTCATCGTTCAATTTTGCATGCTACAAAAAGCAAAAATAACACTTTTTACAAAGAACAAGTGGCAATGCCATATAAAAATCCAACTGATAAAAGAATTCTACAAAATATAGCAAAAGGTTCAAAAGGACGGATGCCTTATTCTTGGTGGTATTTTGATTTAGTAAAAAATATTAGTAAAGACAAAACTTTCCACTCTTGTCAAATACCTTTGAAATTAGTTGAAATGTTAATCAAGGCAACTACAAAAGAAAATGATTTAGTGCAAATATTATTTGGAGGGTCTGGATCAGAATTAGTTTTATGCAAAAATTTGAAAAGGAATTTTATTTCTAGCGAAATTCATAAACCTTATTTTGATATGATAATTGATAGACTTAACAATCAAGGGGAAATAAAAGATTGCTATAAATTAAAGCAATTCAATAATAAGCATAAAAATATGTCTGATTTATTTGAAAATATTTTTTGTTAAATACATGGATATATTTATAAAATAAAACAATAAAAAATGAAATATTTTTTGTTAAAACAAGATAAAAATATAATTTTAATGAAAATGAGTTGAAAAAAATTATTAAACATATATTTTTGTTATAGCATAAAAAAAATAAATGAAAAACGAAAAATTTTTGTATCCAATTTTATTGATTTATATATATGAAAAATAAATTATGAATGAAATTCTAATATATTTTGTCAATGTATTATTTTCTGGATTTTCTCTTGGATTATCTTCTTTAGCAAATTTAGGGTTTTTGTCAATCTATATCCTAGCTACACAAAAAAATGTAAGATCAGCTCTAAATTCCGTTATATTTGTATTCATTGGTAGATTAGCCATATTTACTTTTTTGGGCGGGATTTTTTGTTTATATCCAGATTTTTATTATTATTTACAAACGCAAAAAATATTTTTCTATGCGGATATATTATTAGGAATCTTTATCATAAATATTGGCGTTATGATAATTTTATTAGCTTTTAAAAAATATAAAATTTTGGAGTTTATTTGCAAATATGATTATTTATTAATGTTTTTTATAGGAATTATACTAGGAATATCATCAAATGTTATTTCTAGATTATTTTTTGTTGACTTAATATTAAATTATAATAATTATTTATTGGGAGTAATATTTTCATTTTTTTATAGTTTGGCTAGTTTTTTTTCTCCATTGATTTTGATTGTTATTTTTTTGGGATATTTAATGCAAAAATTATACAATTTATCTGAAAAAAATATAAATTATTCATTTCTTATTATAAGCGTTCAAAAAATATCTGGAATTTTGATGTTATATTTTGGTATTCTAAAAATCGTAAAAGCTTTTTTAGAAATAGGACTTTAGAAAAAATAATATTTTTTATAAAAATATAATTGTTTATAAAAAAATTATTGCAATAATTTCAATAAATCTTTAAAAAAAATAATTTTTTCTAAACTTAAAATTTTTGTTTTATAAATTTATTCCAAAAATTGAAATTTAAAAAAAAATGAGTAATAAATGATAAAAAAATTGGAAAATACGCTTTTTTTTGAGTTTTCAAAATTTTCAAATATAAAAAAATTAAAACTAAACTTTTTACTTTTATTAAAGAAAAAAAATTTTTTATTAATATTTTTTTTTATTATAATTGTAAATCAAAATAATATTTTTATTACAGATTTGTTTTCATCAAATGAAATAAATATTGATACGTCGCAATCTATACTAAATGACAATATAGATAAATTTTTTAAAATTTATGATAATTTTTTTGAAGAAATTATAACAGATTATAATTTTGATTCAGCTGGGAATTACAAATTCTATAAAACGAAAAAAACTATAAAAGAAAATGAAAAA
>JAIRLV010000046.1 GCA_031259185.1 Elusimicrobiota bacterium
TTATCTTTGCAGAAACTATTTTACCTTTATCTGTAACATACTGTTCTAATCTATCTATATTTTTATAATCTATCCAAACAACTCCTTCACTACAAAATTTACAATATTTTTTTCTAAAAGGTTTAAACTTTCTATTTTGAGGATTGGTAAATTTATTATTTCCATTATTATTTTTTTTAAAACTATTATTGTTTTGCAGTTTTTGCATATTATTCTCCATTATTTTATCTTTAAATTTCAATTAAAATGGAATTTCTTCTTCGTCTATTTTTTCAACGCTATCTTCTACATCCCAATTTGAATTCTTATATTCCTTATCTGATAAGTTATTATTGCTTACAATGTTGCCTGTCTTTTCTAATTTTGTCAAAAATTGGAATCTATCCGCTATCACTTCTAATGTACTTCTTTTTTCACCTTGTTTGTTTTCCCAATTTCTACTCTGCAATCTACCTTCTACATAAACAGCGCTACCTTTTTTTAATCTATCAGCTACCATTTCAGCTTGCTTTCCCCAAGCAACAACTGGCACAAATGATGCTATTTCCTTCCATTCCCCAGTTTGCCCATCTTTATAATTTCTGCTAGAAGCAATTGTGAATGTAACAACAGCTTGATTTGACGGCGTATATCTCAATTCTAAATCTTTCGTGACTCTTCCTATCAAAAAAATTTTATTCATCTCAGGCATTCTTAAATTTTCAGCCATATTTATTCTCCTTAAAATTAATATTTTTCTATTATTTCGTCTTGGTTTTGTGAAATGTTATCCTTATCCTTTTCGTTATCTTTATTATTTTTTACTTCTTCAAGTTCATGATTTAAATTAACTTTTTTAAACTTTTTCTTTCTCAATGAAAAATCTTTTTCTATTTTCATAATATTATATCTCAAAACTTTTTCATCAATCCTAGACATTTCATTAATTTGTAATATGTTTTCTGCAGCTAAATTAAATTTTAATAAAAAAAAATTACCTTCTAATTTTTTTGATACTGGATAAGCAAATTTTTTCAAACCCCATGTATCAAAAGACTCAATTGTACCAGATTTTTCTATGATATATGTTTGGATTTTATTATTAAATTCTTCAATTACATCTACAGATGTTTCAGGGTCAAGCGCATAAATAAATTCATAACAATTCATGTATCCTCCTCTTTGGACTAAAATAATTTTAGGCTCTATTTTTTATTATAAAAAGAGCAAAGTTTTTTATTGTATAGATTTATTGATTATATAAAGTTTTCATTAAGAATTCAAGTTTTTTATATTATTTTTCATATCATCTATTTATTCTTTTTTTCGTCATCGCACAAAAAAAGTTAATTTTTTTTGAAAGAGAGCAATTATTTTTTTACTTTTTTATGTTTTGACAAAATATTTTTGTTTTTCTTTTGCAATGAAAAGAAAAATTTTTTGCATTCTATTATATGTTATTTTATTTATTTATATTTTAATATACAAGAAATAAGATTATTTCTTTCTTTTTCAAAAAAAACAAAAGTTTTTTTTGTAAAGCAAGAACTAAAGGCTAAAGATGCGAATAAGGATAAAACTTAAGAATTATCAAAAAAAGTAAAATCTATAAGAAAAAAATAAAAAAAAGTCAAAAAAAATATTAGGATATACTGCATTAATTAAGTATTTTAATTTTTACCATTTTAATATGTAATATATAAATTATTGACAAATATAAAATTTATACCAAAAAATAAAAAAATTATAAAAAACTAAAATCTATTATTTATTTTATTTATTTCCAATAATTTTGAATTTATTTGCATGTTTTTCAATTTTTCTAAATTTATGGGAAGTCTTATACTCCAGTTTTTATCATTAACAGTTCCGGGAGTATTGATTCTAAAATCAAATAAATCGTCATCTGAAAAGTCAAATTCCATTATAAACGCATCCAAAATTGAATTTATAAAAAAAATAGAATTGCTTTTTGCTATAAAACTAATAATATCAGCGACAATTTCTTTTATATCTAATCCATAAATATATTTATCTAAATCTACTTGATATTCGTTTTTATCAGTCAAAAAAGTTACATAAAATGAATATTGTTCATTAAAAGTTTCTTTATATTCATTCACTAATTTCCAAATTTCATTGTATGTTTTTCCTAAAATATTTAATAAAATTTTAATACTAGTTATTTCTTTTTTCCATCTAAGTCTGCCATATTTAGAATTTTTTATATCAAAAAGTTTATTTTTTAAATATTCCATATTTTCAATGTTGATATCTTTACATATTTTGTAAAATGATGTTTCATCAATAGTTCCATATTCAAATTTCCACATGAAACCGGTATTTGACATATCATGATTAGAAGATATTGCAGTAGAAATTTCCTTAAATTCTCTCGCGCTTTTAAATGTATAATTATGAGAATTTCTATTTCTATTTTTATTCCATCTTTGAACTTCTATACCTAAAATACCTAAATTTTCCAAAATTTGTGGAACTTCGTTTGGAACAACCCCTAAATCTTCTGCAGTCGGCAACATAGTGCTCGCATTTATAAAAGCTTCCAAAATATGCAATCCATTTTCTTGCCATAAATTTTCGTCTTTTGGATCAAATTGCCCATTTAATGCAACATTTTCTTCTGGTTCATTTATATCAATCGTCCAAAGTCTAAAAGTTCCTACTACGTGATCAATTCTATACATATCATAAAAATTTTGAGCATATTTTAATTTTTTTTTGAAATAATCGTAATTATTTAATTTAAGATATTCCCAATTGTAACTCGGCATACCCCATTTTTGTCCAAAAGCATTATAGGCATCAGGCGGCGCACCTGTATAAACTGACAAATTGAAACAGTTTCTATAATTCCCCCATACGTCTGCGCTATCTCGGGAAACCAAAAACGGAATATCTCCCATCAAATATACTCCTTTTTCTCTGGCATACTTTAAAATATCTGAAAATTGTAAAAAAAGCTGCCATTGAAGCCATTTATAAAATTCTATTTTTTTGTGATTTTCATTTATAAATTGTAATAAATTTAGTTCAATTCTATTTTTATAGCAATTATCCCAGTTTTGCCAATTTTCATTATTACTTTCATCCTTTATAGCTTTGAAAATTGCATAATCATCCAACCAGAAATTATTTTCTTTTTTAAAATTTTCATAATCAACAAAATTTAAAATAGGACGATTATTAAAAATTTTTTTCAAAATATTTCTTTTTTCGTATTTTATATTATAATTAACTCTTTTTGTGCTAGTTGGATATTTTTCTTTCAAAATTTTAATATCTGCAAAAATATTTATTGTTGATCCAACAATATTATCTAAAGAAATATATGCTTCTTCCAATGCAAAAGAACTCATTGCAGAATAAGGGCTATTATCAAAACCTGTGTCATTCATTGGTAATAATTGTAAAATAGTATTTCCAACCGAAATACACCAATCAATCAATAATTTTAAATCTCTGAATTCTCCAATCCCAACACTATCGTCTGAATAAATTGAAAATAATGGACAAATAATTCCGCTTCTTTTTGATGTACCAATTTTTTGCCAAATTTTTTTTATTTTTTCATTTGAAAGATTTTCTTTATTATCAAGCATTTTTTTATCCTTTTTAATTTATCTAATATAATAATAATGCTTTGTTTAGATATATAAAATTATTTTAATTCAAAAAATCTTGAAAATTTATTTTTATAAAAATAATAAAACTTTTATTTCAATTGACGCTTAATTGTATAGAGTATTGGATAAATATTTTAAAGAAAGAGATTTACAAAATTTAAAAAATTGTCAGGGAATATAAGTTAGAGTTGAATATATGCTAATTTTAGCATAAAATAGTTAATAAAAATTTTTCTACAAGATGAAATATTTTTATTAATTTAAGTTAATTTTTTTTTAAATTTTTTAAGATTTTAAAAGTAATTTTATCATCTTTAAAATCAACTACAACTTTGTCTTTTTCAACAATTTCTTCTTGCAAAATTTTTAATGATAAAGGATTCAATATCAGATTTTCTATAAATCTTTTTAATGGTCTTGCTCCAAATTCTATGTCATAACCTTCTTTTACTAAATAATCTTTTGCAGTATCGCTAAATTCTATTTTAATATTTTTTTCTTCAAAAATTTTCTGAATATTTTTGATTTGAATATCAACGATCTTTCTTAAATCATCCTCGCCAAGTGTATGAAATATCACAAATTCATCAATTCTATTTAAAAATTCTAACTTAAAGTATTCTTTTAGTATTTTTAATACTCTTTGTTTGTCATTTTCGGTCTCTTTTTTAGTTTTATTTTTTTCAAAACCAACCACAATATTAGATTTATTATTTGTTCCTAAATTTGAAGTCATAATTATTATTGTATTTTTAAAATCAACAGTTCTACCTTTACTATCTGTCAATCTACCGTCATCCAAAACTTGCAAAAGTAAATTGAAAATATCTGAATGCGCTTTTTCTATTTCGTCAAATAAAATTACGGAATAAGGATTTTTTCGTATAATTTCAGTCAATTGCCCACCTTCTTCATAACCTACATAACCCGGAGGAGAACCGATTAATTTTGACACAGAATGTTTTTCCATATATTCTGACATGTCAACTCTTATTAACGCTTTTTCATTATTAAACAAAAATTCCGCTAAACTTTTGGCAAGTTCAGTTTTTCCAACGCCTGTCGGTCCTAAAAATATAAATGATCCAATCGGTCTAACAGGATCTTTTAATCCAGCTCTAGATCTACGAATAGCGTTTGCAATAGCTTCTACAGCTTCGTTTTGTCCAATTACTCGTTTATATAAATTTTCCTCAAGATCAACTAACTTTTGCCTTTCAGTTTCTAGCATTTTAGTCACAGGAATACCAGTCCATTTTGCAACAATAAAAGCAATATCTTCTGCATTTATTTCTTCTTTTAAAATAGCTTCTTTTTTTATTTCATTTAATCTTTTGTTGTTGTTCTCTAATTCTTTATCTAAATTTCTCAAAGTTCCATATCTAATCTCAGCAACTTTGGCTAAATCTCCTCTCAACTCTGCAATTTGTTCATCTTGTTTTAATTGTTCAATTTTTTTGCGAATATCCCTAATTTTTGTTATTAGATCTTTCTCTGTTTTCCATTTTAACACTAATTCATCTCTTTTTATTTTATCTTGTATTAAAACTTTTTCTAAAATTTTTAGCTTTTCACTTATTTCTTCTGTATTTCCTTTACTTTCTTTTTCTAAAGCCAATTCTTTATTAAGAGCAGTTTTTTCTATTTCCATCTGCCTAACTTTTCGCTCTAATTTATCAATTTCAATTGGCATACTGTCAATTTCCATTCTCAATGCTGATGACGCTTCGTCAATCAAATCAATCGCTTTATCTGGCAAATATCTATTTGTGATATATCTATTTGAGAGTTCTACAGCTGCTACAGTCGCTTCATCTTTAATTCTTATTCCATGATGTACTTCATATTTCTCTTTTATCCCACGCAAAATTGCAATAGCGTCTTCTACGCTTGGTTCGCCAATTATTACAGGTTGAAAACGTCTTTCTAATGCTTTATCTTTTTCAATGTATTTTTGATAT
>JAIRLV010000151.1 GCA_031259185.1 Elusimicrobiota bacterium
TAAAGAAGATGTAAATGCCAAATATATTTCAAAAAATGGTTTTAAGATTATTGGACAAATGTCTTCTTATATTTCAGACCCGGATAATCCCGGACAAGATATTCAATTTATTTTTGATCAAATTGATCCTATAGATATAAAAAATTACAATGAAATAAGATTTGTGTTAGATAGTAAAGGTGAAATTACAGTAAATTTAAAAGCCGAAATAACTTTAGGGCGTTTTAATGAAACTATTTTTGCTAACGACAGTTATTGGATTTATTTATCCAATTATCCCAATCCATATGATTCTCCACAATGGACTGGAACATCACAAGATGCCAGGTATAGAAAAGGTATAGTTCAGCTTATAAACGAACATATGATTTTACTTACAGAAACTCAACCTGGAGAATATGATTTTTATGATGCCTATCAAGATAATAAATCTTATCAATATTTAAATGTTAGTTTAAATGATGATTTGGCATATTTACTTGATTTTTTTAACAATATGTCTACTGGATATGAATTAGATAAAATAATTTCTATAAATGATAATATTTATAAATTTAAATTTACTCACGATATTTATGATCAAGCACATGCTTATTTTTATAACACAAATACTGAACAAAGATACGCAAAATTGCGAAACGCCCAATACGAAGATATGAATGTAAACGGAACTCTTGAAAAAACAGCAATAGGAGTAACAATGGTTATTGATTATTTGTTGTTTGCTCCAAATATTGGAACGCCAAGTAGTTGGGAATATCTTCAAAAATGGGATTTTGTTAACAACAAATGGGTTGATCTTCCAGAAGGAATTCCAGGAGTTCGGTGCGATTGTGTTATGCTTAGGCAATTTTCTACTGATTATGAATATTTACTAAATAATAATATAGGATCAGTTGCAAATACAAATGAAAATTATTTAACGTGGGATATTTGTTTTTATACATACGATTATACCGGTTTTGCTAATAACACTCATTACATAAGAATTATGGATTCAAATTTAAACGGAGAAGAAAGTTTATTATTTTCTATAAAAAATTTAACCAATACTCAAACTTTAGAATTACCAGAGCCTCTTGTGGCTGCTGATTATAATAATGTGGCAAGTATATATGATAAAGAATTTATAGAAGGAAACGTGCTGACAAAATATCAATATTTACAGATTATTTCGCCAACCGTTGGAGAGCAATCTTCTATCTATTTTAATAAAGCCGATAATGTTTATGATTTTATGAATTATTATATGGGAATAAGTTATGAAAATAGATTATCAAAAGATTCAATAAATTATTATTCAAGCGATAAGGCATATGGGATTAAAAAAACTACTTTAATTATAAATAATGTTGTAAATTCTCGTTATGGCAATGGAGAAATTTATAATAACGTTATAAATATTGGAAATATAATTTATGAACATAATAATATAAATAATAATGTTGATTTGCCAGAAATATTTGCTTCGTATAAAATAAATTCTCGTAATGAAATTGTAATAGGTTCAGTATTTAATAATTTTGTATTTACAGGAGATTCAAATTTAGATAGTCAATATAAGCCTCCGATATCTGGTGTTAATGGACAATATATAATAAAGACTGATGATTCTAAGAATCCATATAGAATTAATGAAGGACAGTCAAATTTTCAAATTAAATTTACACAGCAACCTGTAAATAATAATTCTATAGAATTAATAAATAGTGATATTGGAGCTTATGAGGTTTCACAAGTACATCTTGAAACTAAAACAATAACTAATTTTAATAATATAGGAATTCCTAAACTTATTTTTTCAATAGATGATTTTGTTGATTATAAAATAGAAATTGATTTAAGTCCATTTAGTAATGGCGCGGTAACTTCATCTTCTGATATTTTTAATATAATTTATAATAAAATGTATGCTTATTCTGCTTTAACAAATTCCTATAAAGATATTTTTGAAAACAAAGATATTATTTTGACAAAATCATATAAAAATAAAAATGTATTTGTAATTTCAAATTTATTAAAAAGAGAATCAAGTAATATTACATTTTATTTTGATGAAGATAAAAATGATGAAGATGCCACATTTGTTTTGTTTAAAATGATTTTTGGAACCGAACAAACAAATCCAGAATTTTATGAATTATATGATGGTATAATTTCTGATGATAATAAAAGAAAAAATGTAGTTACTACCGACGGAGATAATTCTACTGGAACCGTCTTTGCTCCTTTGCGTGATAAACCAATTACATTTACTTATAGAGTAAAAAAATCAGATGGAAGCGTATCAAATGCTGATTATTATTACACAGTAGATGATTATATTCAACAAGATAATTCAATTAAACAAAGGATAATTTTACATAAAACATTTGGTTCAACTTTTCAAGATTTACCATTTTATACTCATTTTGTTAATAATAGAACATATGAAACCGATCAATATGGCGATTTGGTAGAAATTGAGGAAGATAGATATCAATTTAATATAAAAAGACATAAAATATCTGGAATGGATGTTCATTTTGCTATTCCGTATTTTAAGACATTTGATATTCATGCAAATATAATTTACAATAGAAACTATTCATATAATGAAATTTGGGAAAGAATTGACGAAACGTTAAGAACGAATTATGATATTAAAAATATGAAGATATCAAAATCAATATCAAAGTCAAAAATATTTAAAGATATAATGAATATAATTGGGGTCACATCTTGTGATATAACATATTTTGGTTTTGATTATACCGACAG
>JAIRLV010000267.1 GCA_031259185.1 Elusimicrobiota bacterium
ATTTTTACAATCACAAGGAAAAATTATCTAAATCTCATAGATAATTTTTAGATTAAATTATGAACAAAAATTTTTATAAAATATTATTTTTATTATTATTGTTGAAACCTAGTTTTGGTTTATTTGCAGAAAATAAAGTTGACGCAACTAGCGAATATCCTATATCTACTGAAATTTATTTATATCAAAACGATTTCGCTTTTATAAGAGAAATTAGAAACTTTGAGCTTGAAAACCCAAAAACTAAACAAAAAGAAATTCTGCTAAAAATAAAAAATTTACCTACGCAAATTATTTTTGACACTATTTTTTTAAAGGCAGATAAAATCGAATGGATATTTTTAGATTATAAGCAAAAAGAGCATGAAAATTCTAATTATTTGTCTAATTTTAAGGGAAAAGAACTAGACATAAGAACTAAAAATAATATTTCGTATAAAAAAAGTAAAATTTTAGATGTTACCAAAGATTTTATAGTTTATCAAGCTGAAAATGAAATTTTTACAGAAAAAATAGAAAATATTATTTTTTCAACAAAAGATTTTGAATATAGACCCAATATATTATTAAAAATGAAAAATAACAATACTGATAGCATAGAATTGTATTATTTAACTAAAAATTTATCTTATTCTACAAATTATAATCTTTTCATCGATAAAAATAATAATGCAAGATTAGAAAGTTTTGTAACAATTACAAATAATTCGGGAGTAGATTTTAAAAATGTTAATTTAAATTTGTTTATTGGCGATGTAATTAAAATTAACAAAACTAATAATTCAAATTTTGTTAAAACTAAAAATTTTACAAATACTACCACATATAAAAATACGATGCCTACTCCAATTATTAATACTAATCCTAATTCTTTCTCTATTCATAGATTTGGGAATCAAAATAAATTTGATATTTTTAACAAAATGGGAAAAATTATTCCATTTTTTGATATAAAAAATATAAAAATTGATGGAAAGTATGAAATAAATACTTCATATAACTACATTGCCAAACAATATCATAGAAATATTGAAGAAAAAATATACGCCCATAACAAAATTAGATTTATAAACACATCAGATTTTGATTTTTCAAAAGGGAAAATAAAAATTTTTAGAGAAAATAATAATGATTTTGTTTTTATTAGCGAGAACTTTATTGAAAATATAAGCCAAAATGACGAAATAAAATTAAATTTAGGGGAATCTTTTAATATTTATTCTACGAGAAAACAATTAAATTATAAAAAACTAGATAATGATATTTATGAAATTGAATGGGAATTGACAGTTTATAATTTTGACAAAAATAAAGTGAAAGTTGATTTGATAGAAAATATTATTGGAGATTGGGAAATTATAAACTCAAACTTGAAATATGAAAAAAATAATTATAAAAATATTAAATTCAATCTTGAAATAGAACCAAATCAAAATATTAGAGTTAAATATTCCTTTAGAACGCGACTCTAAAAATTAGTCAAAAAGTCACAAGAAAAATAAAAATGCCAAATAAAAAGTTTTTTCAAAAAAATTAGCCGATAACTTTTGACTTATAAAAAAAATCCACAAGCGTTTTTGAATAGAAAGTAGGGTTTATTATGCAGGGGAATAGAGAGTTTTATAGTTCAAATTGGGCATCTAAAAATTTTGTCATGCCATTTTCAAATGATGCTAGTATTACTCTAATGATTGGGAAAATAAATGTTGATAGTAATAGTAGTACAGGTATCACTTACAGGGAGTTTAAGTAGTGATAAATACACGACAACACAATTCAACTTAAAGTGTGCAATGGCGACGCAGGTCAGGTTATGCTATGTGGATGGCTTGCGGGTATTAGAATAAGTCGACGTGGGTGCCTACTGTATCTAATATTAAATATGGTTTAGATATTTTATAAATCAATATAAAATCAGATGTAATATGACAATCTCTCTTTCCTTTCAGTTTTCCTTTTAATGGATGATCTTTATATTTTTGAGGTAAAGGTTCTTCATTGATTAATATATTGATTATTTGTAATAGAATATTTATATTTTCACCTCGTTTTTTTGCAAGTATTAAATTTTTTTTGAATTGTTTTGTTTCTTTGACTTTTAACATTTATACGCCTATCTCTTTAAAAAGTTCTTCTGCTGATTTATAGGTTTTTACATTTTTTCCATCCTGTAAGTCTTTTAAAATTTTATCACCTTCTTTCATGGCTTTTAGAGTTTCTTTATTTGGCTTGTGTACATAACCATATTCGCAAGTATAACAATCCTCATCATCTACAGTGAGCTCAAATGGTATAGAACGAGATAAAACCACTTTATTTAAAAATACATTAATTGCATCAGTAGTCGTTAATCCTATTTTGTTTAAGATTTTTTCTGCTTGTGTTTTTATATTTTCATTGACTTTGATATGCAGACTAATATTTCTATTCATAATTATACCTCTTTTTTATTTAGAATTTAGATAAAATATAACATAATTTATACAAAATTGCAACAAAAAAATATTAAAGAAGTAAGAAATGCTAGGAAAAACCATAAAAAAACCATTAGAGATTTTTTTATACGGCAAATTTTTGAATTGTTAGGATGTGAACCTAAATTTTAT
>JAIRLV010000310.1 GCA_031259185.1 Elusimicrobiota bacterium
ATAAACATAAATAAAATATTTTAATTTTTGTGATATGAAATAATGAATTTTGCTCAAAAATAAAATATTTTGAATGTTGGTTAATTATGAACAAAGAATCAGTAATTAAAAATAATAACATATTACAAAAAAAAACGATAAAAACAAAAACAAAAATAAAAATTTTGGTTGTAGATGATGAAAAAGATTTTTCAGACTTAATAAAAGTAGTTTTAAAAAAACACGATTATGAAGTATTTTTGGCATATAATGGAGAAGAAGCTTTGCAAAGGGTTTCGGAAATAAAACCAGACTTACTTATACTAGATTTAAATATGCCAAAAATGGATGGATATGAAGTTTGTAAAAGAATTAGACTGACGTATTCTTATAAAGATATAGCAGTACTTATGTTAACAGTTAGAACATTAGAGCAAGATTATATAGAAGGATTTTCTTGTGGAAGTGATGATTATATGGTTAAACCTTTTGAACCAAAAGAATTACTTGCAAGAATAAAAAATTTATTAATAAGAGTTGGGAAAATTGAAAAACAATAAATATTTAACTTTATTATTATTGATTATTACTTTAGTTTTTTTTAATACAGGATACTTATTTTCTGTAGATGAAACATCTTTTGAAGATAGACAAAAAAGAATAGAAATTTATAATCAATATAAAGACGCCGTACATTTTTTTGAATATAATAATTATTCCAAAGCTTTTGAAATTTTTGCTCAGATATGGGATGATTATAAAGAAAAAATAATGATTTTACATTATATAAATATTTTTGTAAACAATAATAATAAACATGCATTTTTGAAAAGCAGAAAAGATTTAATAAAATATTATTTAAATGCTGCTAAACATAGTTTTCAAAAAAAAGAATATATAAAAGCTTTAGATTATTATAATAGAATATTAATTCTAGATCAAAATTCGTTAAACGTGCAATTTAGAATAAAAGAAATAGAAGATATTATAAATAATATGTTAATGCAAAAAGATGATTTTAATTTGCCAATTTATCATTATGCGAATGCATATAATTTATATGTTAAAGGTAATATTGTAGAATTTTTAGCAGAAGCGAAAAAAGTTTTGATATTAACGCCAGATAATAAAGAGATTCAAAATTATGTAGATTTACTTAATAGCAAAACTAATATTCAACTAGAAAACATATCAAATATAAATATTTCTATAATGAATGGGATAAAATTTTTTTATGATAAAAAATATAGTCAATCTATAAAAACTTTTTGTAAAGTTTTAGCAGCAAATCAATTTGATGAAATAGCAATCTTTTATCTAACTTATATGTTTGGGAAAAATTATTTTTCTAACGTTAAAATAAAAGAAATTGAAAAGATAATGGAAAAACAAATTGAAGAGTTGAAAAATTTAAATTTTAACACACCTTCCAATTATCCACAAAAAAATAATACGGAAAAACAAATAAAAGAAAACCAAAAAAAACTAAAAATTCAAACTCAAAAATTGAAAAAAGAAGGTTCAACAGATGATTTAGAACATAAAATGTTAAAAAATGAAGAATTTGAAATAGAGCAGAGAATAACACAACTTAATAAAAAAGAAAAAGAAAAAGAAATAGAAATAAAAATTAACAATACAAAGAAAAATTCCAGAAAATAAAAAAAATAATAAAAAATTAAAGAAAAATTTTTTTTAAAAAAATTGCCAAATTTAAAAAAAGTTTAAAATTAAGTAGATAGATTTGATGAAATAAGAGGTGTAATAATGAAAGGTTTTGAAAAAATTGGGAATATGATGAGTAATCTTAAACAAGCGAAAGGCGTGTATTCAAAGATGAAAAATACAGAAAAAATGCTTGAAAAAAAAAGAATAGAAGTAGAAAATGAAGGCGTGAAAGTTGTAATGAATGGGAAACAAGAAATTATTTCACTAGTATTCCCAGAAGAAATGATGCAGATGAAAAAAAGTAAAGCGGAAGGAATGGTCCTAAAAGTATTGAATTTAGCGACAAAAAAAGTGCAAAAAGAAATAGAAGAAGAAACTAAACAACTTACTGGCGGTTTAGATATGGCGAAAATGATGGAAATTTTTAAGTAAAATGAATTACACAAAAAATTTAGATAAATTGATCAATAATTTAAAAACATTACCGGGAATTGGTCCAAAAATGGCGGAAAGATTGGCTTTTTATATAATCAAACTTGATCAGCTAGAAGTAGATTTATTAATAGATTCAATTTTTGATGCGAAAAAAAATTTGAAATATTGCGATATTTGCGGCTCTTTGACAGAAAATAATATTTGCGATATTTGCAAAGATGACATGAGGGATAAAGATATAATTTGTGTAGTAGAAAATCCTTTTGATGTTTTTGTGATTGAAAAAATGAAAGAATATAAAGGCTTGTTTCATGTTTTAGGCGGAGTAATATCGCCGCTAGATTCTATTTTTCCAGAAGATTTAAATATAAAAAATTTGGAACAAAGGTTAAAATATAAAAATATAAAAGAGATAATAATTGCTACTAACTCTACTGTTGAAGGCGAGGCAACAGCTTTATATTTGTTGAAAATTTTAAAAAATTATAATATAAAAATAACTAGAATAGCAAAAGGTATTCCAGTAGGAGCCGATTTAGAATATATAGACTCAGTCACATTATCAAAAGCAATAGAAAACAGGAGTGAATTGAGCGAACTAATATAATTTTATTATATAAAAACTATATTTATTTTTACCATATTCATATTTTCTAATTTTTAAAAAATTTTAAAAATTTTAAATTTAATTGAGG
>JAIRLV010000101.1 GCA_031259185.1 Elusimicrobiota bacterium
CAGGGCTTTTGAAAATTTTATCAAAAATGGGGATTTCTACTATTCAGAGTTATAGAGGCGCGCAAATTTTTGAAGCTCTTGGAATAGATGATGAAGTTATAAATAAAAGTTTTATTGGAACTCCATCTAGGATTGGAGGAATAGATTTTGAAATAATTAAACAAGAGATTATAATAAATCATAATTATGCTTTTTATAATTTTGATAATACGCAAAATGACATTTTAAGATCTGGAGGATTATATCAGTGGAGAAAAGATGGCGAGACTCATCTTTGGAACCCAAACTCAATCGCTTTGCTTCAAGAATCTACAAAAAATGACGACTATAAAAAATATTTAGAATTTGCAAATTTGATTAACGATCAATCTCAACGACCAGTAACTTTGAGAGGTATTTTTAAATTTAAAAAGCAAAGTCCTATTCCACTAGAAGAAGTAGAGTGTGAAGATGAAATACTGAAAAGATTTTGTACAGGGGCTATGAGTTTTGGCTCTATTAGTCAAGAAGCGCATGAAACTATGGCTATAGCGATGAATAAGATTAGAGGCAAATCAAATACTGGCGAAGGTGGAGAAGATCCAGAAAGATTTAAAATTATGCCAAATGGAGATTCAAAAAGAAGCGCTATAAAACAAGTTGCTTCTGGAAGGTTTGGGGTAAATTCTAATTATCTTGCAAATGCCGATGAAATACAAATCAAAATTGCACAAGGAGCAAAACCTGGTGAAGGTGGACAGCTTCCAGGTCATAAAGTTAGCGTCACGATTGCAAAAACTAGATATACAACTCCTGGCGTTACTTTGATTTCACCTCCTCCACATCATGACATTTATTCTATTGAGGATTTAGCGCAACTTATTTATGACCTAAAAAATGCTAACCAAAATGCAAGAATCAGCGTAAAATTAGTTTCAGAAGTTGGAGTTGGAACTATTGCAGCTGGTGTTGCAAAAGGTCATGCTGATATGATTTTGATTTCTGGTGGTGATGGCGGAACAGGAGCATCGCCTTTATCTTCTGTAAAATATGCTGGACTTCCTTGGGAATTAGGACTTTCGGAAACACATCAAACTTTAGTTTTAAATAATTTAAGGACTAGAGTTAGATTACAAAGTGACGGACAAATTAGGACAGCTAGAGATATTGTAATCGCTGCGCTTTTAGGAGCAGAAGAATATGGATTTGGAACTGCTTGTTTGGTTGTTATGGGTTGCGTAATGTTGCGGCATTGTCATTTAAATAATTGCTCCGTCGGAGTTGCAACTCAAAATGACATTTTGCAAGGAAGATTTAATGGGCGAGTGGAATCTTTGATAAATTTTATGAGATTTGTTGCAAGAGAAACTAGAGAAATAATGGCGAATCTTGGAATTTCTAAAATAAATCATTTGATAGGGAGAGTGGATTTACTAGAGACAAATATAGATACATTGCCTTGGAAAGCCAAAAAAATCGATTTATCAAAAATTTTTTATAAACCAAATAATTTAGACAAAGCGGTTTATTGTATAAAAAATCAAGATCACGGAATTGATAAAGTTTTAGATAAATATTTGATAGAGCGGGCTTCTCCTGCTATAAAAGAAAGAAAATTAGTTAAAATCTCAACTAAAATAACAAACTTAGATAGAACTGTTGGGGCAATGATGAGTTATGAAATATCAAAAAATTATGGAGATCAAGGCTTGAATGATGATATGATCTATTGTAAATTTGAAGGATTTAGTGGACAAAGTTTTGGTGCATTTTTGGCAAAAGGGATTACATTTGAATTAGAAGGAATTGCTAATGATTATGTTGGCAAAGGGCTTTCTGGTGGAAAAATTATAATATATCCCTTTAAAAATTCAAATTATGTTGCGGAAAAAAATATAATTATTGGAAATACAACATTTTATGGAGCAATACAAGGCGAAGCTTATATTAGAGGTGTTGCAGGAGAAAGATTCTGTATCAGAAATTCTGGAATGAATGCCGTCATAGAAGGTGTGGGAGATCACGCTTGCGAATATATGACAGGTGGAGTTGTAATTATACTCGGCGAAACTGGAACGAACTTTGGAGCAGGTATGTCGGGTGGAGTTGCATATGTTTATGATTATGATGGAAGATTTAGACAAAGATGCAATATGGAAATGATAGAAATAGAAAATTTAGAAAAAGAAGATTTTGAAATTATAAATATTTTATTGAATAATCACAAAAAATATACAAATAGTAAGATTGTAGATAAATTTATAAGTGGAAAAGAAATGAAAAAATTAGTAAAAATTATACCAATTGAATATAAAAAAATTTTAGAAAAAGAAAAGATTAGAAAAAAGAAAAAAGATTAATTTATAAAAAATATAAGAATAAAGATTATTTATTACTTGCTTTTATTATATTAATATATTATATTTTTTATTGTATATGAGCGATATTTTTTAATTTACTTTAATTTTATAATTTTATATACAAAAAAAATTTGAAAGAAAATATTTTTATTTTTTTTTAAAAATGTTATAATATTCTATAATAGTTTTCAAAAATATTTTATTTGGGAGGAAAAAGGATATGACTAAAGAAAAGTATGAAAGGAAAAAGCCGCATGTGAATATAGGAACGATAGGGCATGTAGATCATGGTAAGACAACATTGACAGCAGCAATATTGAATTATTTATCATTAAAAGGTAATGCGGAGGCTAAGAGATATGAGGAGATAG
>JAIRLV010000157.1 GCA_031259185.1 Elusimicrobiota bacterium
ATAATTCTAATTCTACAAAAGAGAATTATTAAAGTATATTAAATTTTTAGGAGATGATTTTGGAAACAAGTATAAAAAATATTAATCAGCTAGATAATGCAGACAATAATGATATAAATTTATGGTCAAAAATTGTTAATTATTTAGAATCTTATCTTAAAAAAGAGGAGGTAAATCTTTGGTTAAGAGAAATAAAGTTTTTAAATTTCAAAAATAATATTTTAGAGATAGAAATTCCGAATATATTTTTTCAAGAATGGATGGATGAAAACTGTCTAAATTTAATACAAACTTTTTTTACAATTCAATATAATACTCAAATAAAAGTTAAATATAAAATAGGCGATAGTTCAACAAAAAACAATGAAGAAATAATTTCTATCCCAACTATAAATTTGTCAAAAAAAAACATAAAATCTACATTAAATCTTAAATATACATTCAATTCTTTTGTAATTGGAAAAAACAATCGTTTTGCCCAAGCAGCCTGTGAAGCAGTAGCAAAAGATCCTGGGAATGCTTATAATCCTCTTTTTATTTATGGAGGCGTAGGACTTGGGAAAACACATCTTTTACACGCGATAGGCAACTATATTCAAGTTAATAATCCAAAAATGAAAATTTTATATATCACAGCAGACACTTTTACAAATGAACTTATTGCATGTATTAGAAATTTCAAAAATATTGAATTCCGCCAAAAATATAGAACTTTGGATGTTCTTTTGATAGATGATATACAATTTATAACTGGTAAAGAAAGGACTCAAGAAGAATTTTTTCATACTTTTAACACACTTTATGAAGCTAAAAAACAGATAGTTATGACAAGCGATGCTACTCCAAAAGAAATTCCGAGTCTAGAGGAAAGATTAGTATCAAGATTAGAATGGGGTATTATTGCCGATATCCAATCGCCAGATTATGAAACTAGAATCGCTATTTTACAGAATAAAGCTAAAATTTCAAATATTAAGGTAAATGAAGAAGTTTTAGATTATATTGCGTCAAGAATAAAAGCAAACATTAGAACATTAGAAGGTTCATTAATAAGGGTTTCTGCATTTGCAGGTTTGACTCATACTGATATAGATTTAACATTAACAAAACAAATTTTGAAAGATGTAAACTATGAAGAACCTATCAAACAAGTAATTAATATTGATATAATTCAAGAAATCACAGCTAAACATTTTAATATAACAAAAGAAGATATTATCGGAAAAAAACGAAACGATACAGTCGTTTTACCTAGACAAATTGCTATTTATATAACTAGAGAAATGGTTAATTTGTCAATTACAAGTATTGGGAAAAAATTTGGAAATAGGGATCATACAACAATTATGTATGCTTGCAATAAAATTAGAGAAAAAATTAAAGAAGATCCATATTTTAGCGCTTTAATCAACAAAATTATAAACGAAATAAAAAATCATATATAAATAATTTACGTAAATAAAATTTTAATTTTATTAAAGTTATTTTTTATAAAAAGATTGACTATATTTTATGAAATTTATATAATTTTTTAATTCTAAATGAAAAGTTTGAATAAAATAAAAATAAAAATAAAATTATCAGTTATGTTTTAAAAAGTTAGGAGAAATAATAAAATGAAAAAAGATATTCACCCAAAGTATGCACAAACAGATTTTACATGCATTTGCGGGAATGTAATAAAAGTTGGTTCTACGAAAAAAAATGTTAAAATTGAAATTTGTTCCAAATGTCATCCATTTTTTACAGGAGAACAAAGATTTGTAGATACGGCTGGAAGAGTTGATAAATTTAAGAAAAAATATGGCGAAGCCTACAAAAATAAAAAAGAAAAATCTAAATAAATTTTTTGTATTTAGAAAAATTTCATTTAATATTTAATATTTAATTTATTTTGGATTTTTGTTAAAATTTGATAGACAGTTCTAATATATTTTGGAAGTGTCTTTTTTTATTTTAAGATATTTTTTATCCTCTAACTTTTAATTTATAACATTTTTTTGATTTGATGAAAAATCTACCAGCACAAAAAAGTGTTTTTAGGAGAAAATTTTGAGATGAGCCAAAAAAAAATTACATACAAAGATGCAGGTGTTGACATCAAAGCTGGTGATAATTTGGTAGAACGTATAAAAATTTTGACAAAAAATTTACCAAAAAAAGCTATGCTTGGTGGGATTGGAAGCTTTGGCGGAGCTTATAGTTTGGCGAATTATAAAAATCCAGTACTTATTTCTGGGACTGATGGAGTTGGAACAAAATTAAAATTAGCATTTATTTTAGATAAACATGATACAGTCGGAATAGATTTAGTTGCAATGTGTATAAATGATATTATTACGAGTGGCGCTGCGCCTTTATTTTTTTTAGATTATTTTGCAACCGGTCATTTGTCAATTGAAAAAGCTGAACAAGTTATAAAAGGAATAATCGAAGGTTGTAGACAAGCGGAATGTGTGCTTTTGGGTGGAGAAACTGCTGAAATGCCGAGTTTTTATGGAGATGAAGAATACGATTTAGCTGGATTTGCAGTTGGGGCAGTTGAAAAAGAGGATATGATCGATGGGAAAAATATTGAGCTCGGATATGTTGTAATTGGAATACCTTCGTCAGGAGTTCATAGCAATGGTTTTTCTTTGATTAGAAAAGTTTTTGATGAAAATGGATTAAAAAAATATGCAGATAAACTTATAACTCCAACTAGAATATACTGGAAAGATGTGAAAAATTTATTCGAAAAAAAAATTATAAAAGGAATGGCTCATATTACTGGCGGCGGACTTTCTGGAAATGCGAATAGAATTTTCGCAAAAGATGCAAAAATTGATATTAAAATTGACACAAAAAGCATAGAATTACCAGAAATATTCAAAATTATCAAAAAAACTGGAAATGTAGACATAGATGAAATGTATAAAGTTTTTAATATGGGAATTGGAATGGTTTTAATCGTTAATTCAAAAGATGTTGAAACTGTATTAAAAAATATTAAGGATGCTAAAGTTATTGGAAATATTATTGAAGGAAATGGAAAGGTAATATTAATTTAACAAGCTTATATTCTAATTTTTTTCTTTTTTTTACATTTTTTTGCTTTAACAAAATAGTTTTGTTTTTTGAAAATTATTTTTATTTAAATCTACTTTCTTTTGACATTGGACAAAAGAAAGAGACCGTGTTTAAAGTCAAGAAAAAAATAAAAAATTTAGTAACAGCGCAGGAGGGAGTTTAGGTGGATGATAAGTTTATGCATGCAAGCAGTAATGGCAACTTTGAAAGA
>JAIRLV010000161.1 GCA_031259185.1 Elusimicrobiota bacterium
TTATCAACCAAGCCCTAAAGCTAAAAGTTTTGGGAAATGGAAGGCTAAACTAAAAAAAGGATTTAAGATGAAAGCAATAGATAAGATTGTCAGAAAAGTTTTGAATGAAAATACTGAATTGCAAAAACAAATTCAAAGTAATTTTTATAGTTCTGCAGAAGATAAAAAAAATTTTTTATGAAACGAACTTTGACGAGCTAATTAGTATGTGGTATGAAATTATTAAAAAAAATTATTATCATTCATTAGACGAGGCTAAAATTAATATGATAAGACATACAATGATCAAAGAGTTTATGGGTTTTTTTACAAGAGAAGATTTTGAGGAATATTTACAGGAACAGAAAAAATTAGAAAATAAAAATCATATCAATGAAAATATAAATCAATTGAGTCTACCTATCCAACTATCTTTTTCAGAGTTGTGCCAAAAATGCGGCTATCCTAAACCTTATGATAAACAAATAGAGATGATGGAATTTTCGTTTAAAGAGGGCATAAAAATGATTCTTGGCGCTAGAAGATATGGGAAAACTGATTATGTGTCTATTATGGGAGTTGTGTATAAATTATATCTAGCGCCTAAAACTACTTTTCTTATAGTCATAAAAACACAAAAAAATTCTATAATATTATGTTTTCGCTTTCAAGATGCTTGCGAGTAATTGGATATAATCTTGAAGTGAACAATATGTATAACATAAGAATAAGCGGAATTGATACGCCGAATAAACAGCCAAATATAAGCGGATTTTCTATCGGAGCAAAAGACGCAAGAGGCGGTAGAGTTGATTATGTAATTTGTGACGATATTATTACCCCTACGGATAAAAGCTTTAAAGAAAGAGAAAAGGTTTTTGAAGTCTACCAAAAACTAGTAAATTTAAATAATGGCATTCCCAATATGACTGTTATAGGACAACCTGTTCATAGTAAAGATTTATACGCATATCTAAGAGTATTGGAAAGTGTGCCAAAAATGGAGCTCCCATATGGTACTATTCCAGAATTAGATGTTAAATTAGAAATATTGAGAGCAAGCGGAATAACTGATGAAAGTATAAAAAATAATTATCTTTTAGAAATTGACGTTAACAATGAGAAAACGCCATTTGCTAACGTGCAAGAGCAAGAAGAACATAATTATACTGAATGTATGGGCTTTGTTGATCCGTCAATGAAAGGAAAAGATTATACTGCTATGGTGATTGGAAGATTAGTATTCAATAAGTTTATAACAACTGGATTCGTATGGAAAAAAAGCTGGGATGAGTGTATGGACGATATAATTAACATTAGACAAAAATATAATGTTAGTTACTTGTTTTTTGAAACTAATGGGCTAGGCGATTATCCAATAAAAATCTTGCGGGATAAAGGCTTGAATGTTCATGGCTGGAATACTTATACCAAAAAAAACGGTAGAATTATAAACGCTGCAACGCATAGAGATAATATAGTTTTGGCTCATTCTAGTATATTGATTGAAAATAATACTGAATTTATAAAACAGATTAAAACTTTTGATTGGACAAATGAATATGACGATGCTCCTGATTGCTTAGCAAATCTTCTTATCGCACTAAGAATGATTAACGACGTAATTAAAACTGATAGAGTTAAACTTTTTTGATATTTATTTTTTTATTTAAATATCTACTTTCTTTTGACATTGGACAAAAGAAAGTAGCAAAGAAAAACCTAGTCTGCTACGTTCGAGATAGGGGAAATTTTTTAACGAAAAGCTAAAAAATTCTAAAACTCGCCGCTCTTTTCAAGAGGGCTCAAACAGTTAAAATTTTTTTTAACGCTTTTGAAAAATTTTCCCAGCTTCTCTCCACTAATGCAGACGAGAAGAAAGAAAAATTAGAGGAAAAATAATGGCTTACACCAAAAAAAACGGCTATATACCTACTACTTTTGACGATATTTTTATAAAATTAATGCAAGGCATTAATTCGCAATTCAATACTAATTATACTATTGCAACATTCAGTGGAACTAACTTTTATAAATATTTTTATGCTTTAGCTCAACAACTCGCTCAAAATGAGGTCAATACTTCGCTCATTTTTGAAAAATATAAAGACTACATTAGAACTACTAACGAGAAAATTGCTATACCTAAAACTCCTATCATTGGACTAATCGATACTTTTGACAAAAATGGCATAAAAATATCTGTGAGAAAAGTTGCTAGCGATAATGCAGGCAGACTGGCTGTCTGCGCACTATTAGACAGCTCGGCTAGCGATTACCAACAAAAAAAACAATTAGTTCTTGAAATTCTAGCTCAATATACTGTCGCTGGATTATTTTATGACGGCACAGAAACAGGCTCTATTACATTGTCAAATAACCAAGTTTTTGATTTCGCTTTTTATTTGCCTGTTTATTCTCCTACCAACCTTAAATTGACAATCAATCTTTCTCACAATACTCAACTAATCTCTGAACCGATTAATGTTATACAGCAAAAACTTTTAGATAATATTAAAAATAGCTATAATCTCGGCGTTGACTTTGAACCTGAAAAGTATTTCACGATTTCTAGAGACGCTAATTATGCCTCAAAAGTGCTCTTGGAATATTCCAACTCTAAAACTAGCAATATTTTTGTCAGTTCTATATATACCGCTTCTTTTCAAGATTGTTTTACTTTTGACCAGCAGAATGTAGAAGTGATAATTGTTTAAGAAGTTCTTTTATAAAATAGCTTCTTTTGAGCTTATATTTGCTGCGTATTTATGTAAAATTGAACCGATTAGAGTTTGATATGGCAGTCCCTCTTTTTGAGCCTCTTCCCTTATTTTTTCTAAATCTATATTATTTAGTCTTAATGTTATTTGTTTATCTTTTTTTAAATGCTTTAAAGTATTTTCTGCTGTTATCTTTGCAATTTTTTTTTCTTCCTCTAAATTATCTACTGATTTCAATTCTCCATTTTCAAACGCTTCTAAAATTTCTACTTCTTCTTCATCTAATTCCCATTTTTTTATGTATTCTTTGCTTATTTTTATTTTTTTCATTTTTTGCCCCTTATATATTTTTTTGTTTCTTTTCTACTTTTATATATTGTTTTTAAAAATTTTGTTCCATCTTTATTTATTACAAATGGAACTATATAAATATAATTGTCTATGTTAATAATATATATTTTTTGATTAGGATGATTAATGCTAGGATTGTCTGTTATATCTAATATTTGATTTTTATTTATAGCTTCTACTATTTTTTCAAAAGATATTTGTCTTTTCTTTTGAAGAATTTTATTTTTTTCATCATTCCAATTATATTTCATCAATCCTCCTAATATCTTATAATATATTACATTATAATTACAATGTCAAGAAAAAAAAAGAATTAGGTACTGTAAAATTTATGCTTTATCACGGCACTATTTTTTTAAGGAATTAAAATGCAATATTTTAAAGGCGATCCAGTAGAAAAAAAGTTTGTAGGGAGTAGTAGTCAAGTATTTCTTGGCATTTTTGCCGAATTGCAAAAGTTTTTTGACGACGCGTATAATTGCTACAAGCTCGGCGAAGCTTTGTATGATGAAAACACGACTGTCCTAACCAGAGCGGTAGCATGAGAGATGTTTTTGCCAGATCATTCAACCAGATCATAGAAAAATGGCAATTCGTAGGATCTTTCGAGAGCTATTTGTTTGTTTTCAAGGCTATATTCGGCGACGATAGTATTATTACTTTTGAGAGAACTAGTCCTGCGTATCTTACTATTAATATTCAAGCTACTAGCACGGAACTTTTTAATTTTCTTGCTCGCACTATAACGGAAATTGAAGGCGAAAAGGTTATTGAGGACGACGATGTTTTGACCGCCGATGAAGCGGACGAATTAGTATTTGGGCTACAATTAGGAATTACTGATTTTTACGAAGTCCAATCGATTTTGAATAGCCTTAATCCTGCAGGCATATTTTTGGAGGTGAATTTTAGTTTGTTTTGATGTTTTTTTGATTTTCTTGTTTTTTCTTTTTTAAAGAAACAAAATATTTGTTCTTTTCTTTACATTGCTAAAGAAAAGAACGAAAAGAAAGAGACCGTGTTTAAAGTCAAGAAAAAAATAAAAAATTTAGTAACAGCGCAGGAGGGAGTTTAGGTGGATGATAAGTTTATGCATGCAAGCAGTAATGGCAACTTTGAAAGA
>JAIRLV010000258.1 GCA_031259185.1 Elusimicrobiota bacterium
AAAAGAAAAGGAAATAAAAACGGAAATTATGGCAAAGTAGGTCAAGGAGCTAAAAAGGTAATAAATCTTGATACTAATGAAATTTTTGATAGTATTTCTGCTGCTGCAAGGCAACAAAATGTTAATGTTGCTTCAATATTATATGCTTGTCAAGGGAAAACAAAAACTTGTAAAGGTTTTCATTGGCAATATTATAAAGAGCAAGGGACTTGACAAGAAAACAAAACTTGTATATAATCAATTGTAAAGTTAAATATATGGATTATGAAAAGAATTATAATGATTTAATAAATAAAGCAAAGAACAGAATATTTATAGAAAATTATGAAAAGCATCATATACTTCCAAAAAGTATGGGTGGAATAGAAACTGTAAATCTTACATTTAGAGAACATTATTTAGCACATTATCTTTTATGGAAGATTTATAAGAACAAAGAAACAGCTTATGCTTTTCATTTTATGAACATTGATAATAAACATGGAAAAATTCTTTCTTCAAGAATGTTCGAAAAATTAAAAAAAGAAGCGTTGGAAGTAAATGGAAGTTATCATAAAGGAAAAATTTTAACAGAAGAACATAAAAGAAAAATAGCAGAATCAACAAAGAAAGCATTGTCTGATCCTTTAAGAAGAAAAAAAATGAGTGATTCACACAAAAGAGAAAAAAATGCTAATTTTGGCAAAAATCAATTTAAAAATGAAACAATAGAAAATAGAGAAAAGAGAATACAAAAAATAAAAGATGGAACTATTAAGTTTTGGTCTGAAATAACTGAAGAAAAAAATAGAGAAAGAAGTAAAAAGATTGCTGAAAAAATATTAGGAAGAAAAACTTCTTTAATTGGTAAGTTTAATCCTGCAGCAGTAATGGTTGAAAATATTGACACTGGTGAAATTTTTAATACATTAAAAGAAGCTGCTGAAAAATATAATTTAAAATCATCTGCTGGAATTAGCCAGTGTTGTAATGAAAAACAAGAAACTGCTGGTGGGTTTCATTGGAAATATCATTCTGGCAAAAAAACATCTTTTGTAAGAAAAAATGGAAGAATTAAAAATCTTGATACTGGTGAAATATTTCAATCAGCAAATTGTGTTGTAGAAAAGTATGGAATGAATGCTTCTTCATTATATGCTGCTCTTGGTGGTAAAAGAAAAACTTGTTATGGTTTTCACTGGAAATATATAGAATAAAAGTATTAAATTGAACCACTTGACAAGAAAACTTTTTTAAGTATAATAAAGGAATATATGAATAAACAAAGATTACAAGAATTGGTAAGAGAAATTTTACCTGATGTTGCATTAGATCAAGAAGCACAGGGAATGCATTTTGATCTTTATTCTAAAGAATATAATATAGGTATTGATATATGGACTATTTTAGAACATACATATGCTGCATTAATAAAATATAATTATCCACAAGGAAAAGAAGAAGATTTATTTTGTTCTGAACATTTTGATGAAGCAAAACAAATAGAAAATGGCCATCAAGAAAAGGCAAAACAAGCAATAGAAAAGGGCATTATGCTTTATAGTTTTTGGGAATCTGAATTAGATGATGTAAAACAACAAGAAATAATGCTTGAAATGATTGCTTCACGAATTGGTAAATTTGAGAAACGGTTAAATGCTCGTGATTGTGAAGTAAAAGAAATTTCAGCAACTGAATGTAAGAGATTTTTAGAAGAAAATCATTGGCAAGGAAATGTAAATTCAAAGGCAAAAATTGCTTTAATACATAAAACTGAAGGTATTGTAGCATTACAGTGTTATGCTATAGTAAGGAATATAGGATGGAATCTTAAAAGAACTGTCTTTAGAAGAAGATATCAAGTTCGTGGCGGGATTTCAAAGATGTTTAAATATTTTATTAAAACTTATGATCCAGAACAGGTGATTGATTATACCGATATTAGAGAATTTCCTTTAAAACATTTTCATGATAAAATGGGTTTTAACCCAAATAGCGAAGTTTGTAAACCATGTTGCTATTTTGCAGATATTAAAACGGGCAAAATAGTAAACAGAGAAACTTGTAGAAAAGGTAATATGGGTTTAATTTGGGATGATAATCTTACGTGGTGTCAGAATCGCGTAAATAACGGATTGTACAAAGCCTGGGATTCTGGCAAGCTGGTAAATGTATGGAAGAAGAACAGTACGGATATATCTATAGAATAACTATTAAAAATGAAAATAGTTCTTTAAATAATTATTATTATATAGGACAGCACAAAGAAGATAAAAAAGAATATTATGGAAGTGGTGCTATATTAAAGAAATATATTAAAAAAAATGGTGTTTCTTCTTTACAAAAAGAAATTTTATATTATTGTAAAAACGAAGAAGAATTAAATCTTAAAGAAGAAATAACAATTGGAAATAAATATGATACTGATAAGTTATGTCTTAATCTTAAGAGCGGTGGTTATAAACAAAGATTGTCTAAAAAATTAAAAGAAAAATTAAATCAAGACAAAGCGTTTAGAGTAAAATGTCTTGAAACTGGACAAATATTTGATTCTTGCATTAAAGCAGCAAAATATTTTAATTTAAGTGATGATACAATTAGTTCTTCTTTGAAAAAAAGAGATGGAGTGGTCTTTAATTATCATTTTAAATATGTTAATGATAATGAAGAAGAAATTCTAATTAAAGATCCTATTCTTCTTAAAAGAGAAAAAGCAAATAATTTTTTTAAAAAGAATAATCCAAGTAAAAATAAATTTGGTTGTGATAGTTTAAGTGCCAAAAAGATTATTAATTTAACAACTGGTGAAATATTTGATAGTTTAATTGAAGCTGTTAAATTTTATGGTTTTAAAAGTTCATCTCATATATCACAATGTTGCAACAACAAAAGAAATTCTGCTTTTGGTTTTAAATGGAGTTTTAAAAGTTAATATATTATGATGACTAAACTATCAAAACAACAATTGCCGCTTCCTCTTTCTATAAGCGATATTGATGGTTTACAGGCAATATTGGATAGTAATTCAGCAAATGTTACACGAACTATATATGATATATCTAATCAGGCTGATGGTGTAAAAACAACATTTGCTATATCAACTGACATAACAAATGAAGATTTTAATGTATATTATAATGGTGTCTTACAAAGGAAAAATATAGATTATACAATAAACATTACACAACATACCATTAGTTTATTGTTAACTGATAAAATATCTTTAGGTGAGTCTTTAATTATAGAGTGTTTTTCATAAAATATATTGTCTCTATTTATTCTTCTTTAAAAAGTTAATATATGGAGAACAAAAATGGCAAAACTTATAAAAATGCTAAATACGAGCAGCTCTCTTGTTTTATTTTTTGGTTTTGTTATAGGTCTGTCTATTATATTACAATGTTTTGTTCCATTAACGGCTCTCTTGTTTCAAGAGATTGGTTATAGCGGATTTTGGGCTACTGTATTTAATGTTAATTTTAATCTTCCGATAGATGTAATAATAAATTCTTGGGCAATTCTTTGTGCGGTATATGTGGGCGTGGACAGAGCATCTTTAACGGCTTTAACGTTAGCGGGAGAAAAGGGGAAAATGGAAATTGGGAATCCTGAACATTTAAAGCAAGTAATTTTTCAATCATTTATTTTATATATATTATCGGTTGGCCTTTATTTATTTTTTGATGTCGAACTTGCACTTGCTCCAATGTTTATTGCCTTTTCATCTTCTTTAATATTATTTGTTGGTGGGAACAAAGCGATAAAAGGAGCTTCAAGTCTGGCTCCAGAAGAAGATCTGAATCAAGATGGTGTGGCAGATGGTTTGAACGAAGAACAGAAGAAAACTATTACAAAAATTATAGAAATGATGAAAACTGGAAAAACATTTAAAGTAAGGGTTAATAATAAAAAAAGGAGTGGCAATGAATGAGAAAATTAAAAATTATATTATTATTGGGCTCATTATTATTAGTGTTG
>JAIRLV010000302.1 GCA_031259185.1 Elusimicrobiota bacterium
GAGGGCTCAAACAGTTAGAATTTTTTTAACGCTTTTCTAAATTTTCCCAGCTTCTCTCCACTAATGCAGACGGTAAAAAAACAAAAAAGCTAAAAAAAAAACTAAAAGAGCTATGCGGATTTATTTTTTCTTTTTTTTTCTTTCTCTTTTTTTTTCTCTTTCTCTTTCTCTTTCTTATTGTCTGCCTTTTTAATGATTTATGTTCGTTTTCAAATTAAAAACAATTCAAAACTTTGTCGCTAATAAAAGAAATAATGGAAGAAAAAGATAGAGCACGCCTTTTTTATTATGCAATAACAAAAAATAAAAATTAAATTGACAGGTCTAATTTATGAAAAAAAAGATTGTAGTTTTAGCGAGTGGTAGTGGGTCAAATTTGCGAGCTATTATTAATTCAATAGAAACTGGTTTTATAAAGAATGCAGAAATAGTTAGCGTGATTAGCAATAAAAAAAATGTTCTTGCATTAGATATATCTAAATATTACAACATAAAATCTTTGGTTTTATCAAATAAGAATAAAAGTAGACAATTTTATACAAGTCAACTTATACAGGAATTAGATAAATTGAAAGCAGATTTGATTTGTTTAGCTGGGTTTATGGTGATTTTGGATAAAAAAATTTTTGAGGTTGAGAATAGTAAATATAAAAATAAAATTATAAACATTCATCCATCACTTTTACCAAAATTTGGCGGTAAAGGAATGTATGGGCTCAATGTCCACAAAGCTGTTTTTGCAGCAGGTGAAAAAGAAAGTGGCGCGAGTGTTCATTATGTTACTAGTGAATGTGATGTTGGAGAAATTATCTTGCAAGAGAAAGTTAATATTGAAGATTGTAAAACTCCAGAAGAAATTGCAAAAAAAGTTTTAAAAGTTGAACACAAAATTTATTCAGAAGCGATAAATAAAATTTTGAAATAAACTTTATTTCATAATTTCATAAAAAGTCTATTAACTTGTATCTAAGCTTAATCAAAAAGATGGTAAAAATAGAAAAGTTTATATTGATTAAAAAATTAGAAAATATATATATAGTTTAAAAACGATATTGAAAAAAGTTATTCTAATAGATCAAGAGGTCGTGGCGAGATATCAAAACCACTTTGATTGGCAAGGAGGGAGAAGTTTTATATATTTTTTATAATTAAAATTTTATTGACACAATAGAATAATCAAATTTATAATAATCAAGATGAAAAAATTTAAAAAAGTTTTTCAAAAATAATTAAATATTTTTTAAACTAATGAGGTAAAAATGAGATATTCAAAAGCTTTTATACAAACAAAAGCGAGTCCAAAAAATGTACAAGATATAGACAAAAAAGACGATGAGATCGTTAGTTATCAATTAATGGCTAGAAGTGGAATGATAAGAAAATTGGCATCAGGAATTTATGAATGGTTGCCATTAGGATTAAAAGTTTTACAAAAAGTAGAAAATATAATTAGGCAGGAAATGAATAAAAAAGGTTGTTTAGAGGTTCTTTTACCAGCTCTACAACCGAAAGAATTATGGGAAAAAAGTGGTCGTTGGGGAATTTATGGGAAAGAGTTGGTTAGGCTAAAAGATAGAAACGATAGAGAATTTTGCCTTGGACCAACTCATGAAGAAATTGTTACAAATATGGTCGCAAATCAAATTAATTCTTATCGTGAATTGCCATTTATTTTGTATCAGTTTCAGACGAAATTTCGCGATGAAATTCGTCCGAGATTTGGAGTAATGAGATCAAGAGAGTTTTTGATGAAAGATGCTTATAGTTTTGACAAAACTGATAAAGACGCAACAAAAAGCTATCAAGATATGTATGATGCTTATTCAAATATTTTTAAAAATTGTGGATTGAAATTTGTGATTGTAGAAGCCGATAGTGGCGCTATCGGTGGAAATTTTTCGCACGAGTTTATGGTTTTGGCAGAAACAGGCGAAAGCTCAATTGCATCTTGTGAATGTGGGTATGCTGCAAATACAGAAAAAGCGCTTGGGTATATTTCAAAAAATAATAATGCAGAACTTGAAAAAATTATGGAGAAAGTAGAAACAAAGAACAGAAAAAGTATTGAGGACGTTTCTAGTTTTTTATCACAAAATCCAGAAAAATTTATAAAAAGTTTGGTTTATATTTGCGATGGAAAATTGGTAATGGTTTTAGTTCGTGGAGATAGAGAAATTAATGAAATTAAACTTGCTAATCATCTAAAAAGTACTGACTTGCGACTCGCGACAAATAAAGAAATTTTAGAGAAACTGGGAGTTGAAATTGGATTTCTTGGACCAATCGGAATGGACAAAAACAAAATAAAAATAAAAATTGTCGCTGATGAAAGCATAAAATATTTGAAAAATGCTATTACTGGCGCTAATAAAAAAGATTTTCATTTTGTTAATGTGAATCTCAATAGAGATTTTAAGATTGCCGAATTCGTTGATTTAGTACTTGTAAAAGAAGGTGATAATTGTAAAAAATGTGGAAAAACTTTAAATTTTTCAAGAGGAATTGAAGTTGGGCATATTTTCAAGCTTGGCACAAAATATTCTAAAACAATGGGAGCGGAGTATTTGGATGCAGATGGACAAAAAAAAGAAATAGTAATGGGTTGTTATGGAATTGGAGTTTCTAGAGTTGTCGCTGCGACAATTGAACAAAATAATGATGAAAAAGGAATTATTTGGCCATTTAGCTTATCGCCTTATCAAATCGGCGTGATTTGCCTTGATATAAAAAATGAAGAACTTTTCAAAATTGCACAAAATATTCACGATAAATTGGAAAAAGCCGGATATGAAGTTTTAT
>JAIRLV010000307.1 GCA_031259185.1 Elusimicrobiota bacterium
AAAAAAATGCTAAAGATGTGTCTGTTGACGAAGAAAAGAATGATGAAACACAAATGAAACTTTCTAGAGGAAATAAATTAAAAAGTAAAATAGAATTAAAAGAAAATGGTTTTTATGATGAGTATGAAATAAAAAAATCAAAAGATGCAATTTTAGAATTTTATAAGGAACAAGGGTTTGGAGACGCAAGCGTTGATTATATTGTAGAAGATATAGCCAACCAAAATAAAGTAAATATAACTTTCCTCATTTTTGAAGGAAAAAGACTAAAATTAAAAGATATCACTATTTCTGGAAATAATGCTATAAAAACAAAAACTATTTTAAAAGCTTTGGGAATAAAGCGAAAAAAAGTTTTTAAAGAAGATATTTATAAAGAAGGATTTAAAAATATAAAATATTTATATAGAGAAGAAGGATTTTTAGATGCAGATATTAAGGAAATAAGCAGAGAATTAGATGAAAAGAGAGAAAATTTATCATTAATCATTGAAATTATAGAGGGCGAAAGATATAAAATAGGAGATATTAAACTTTTTGGAAACGAACATTTTTCTACAGATGAGTTAACAAAATTAATGAAAATACATACTGATGAAATTTTTAAACAAACATTTTTTGAGGAAAGTTTATTCAGATTACAAAATTTTTATGCAGAACATGGATATATAAGAGCCAGTATAAATCCAGAAATCTTATATAAAGAAAAAATAGTAGACATCAATTTTTATATTACAGAAAATAATATTGTTTATATAGATAAAATTTATGTAGAAGGTAATGAAATAACAAAAGAATACGTGATAAGACGACAATTTGTTATCAAAGAAAAAGCGATATTTGATATAAATAAAGTCAGAAGAACTCAAGAAAAAATTTTTAATCTAGGTTTTTTTAGAGATGTACAAATTGAAACAGACTCTTCTAATCAAGAAACCATAGATTTAATTTATAAAGTTGAAGAACAACCGACTGGACTTGCTACTGTTGGAGGCGGATATAGTTCGCAAGACGGTATAATTGGAACTTTGCAATTTACAAAACGTAATCTTTTTGGTAGAGGGCAAACATTAAACTTAATCTGGGAATTTGGTAAGACTAGGGAAAACTATCAAATAAGTTTTAATGATCCATATATTTTTCAAAGCAATATTGCATTTGGAATAGATATTTTTAAAATAAAAAGAGATAGAGATTATATTTATAAAAATGATATCGGTATCTCAAAAACAGATGTTTATAGAGAAAGGCATGAAGGAGGAGCTTTAAAATTTGGTAGAAATATATTTGAAAATACAAATATCAATATGACATATGGCTTTGATAGAGTAGAAATTACAGATGTAGATACTGATCCTTCTGAAAAACATAAACCTTTAGTTAATGAAGCGAATAAAGGTATTCAAGATACTAGTAGTTTAACATTTGCTATAATTAGAGATACTAGAGATAACATATATTATACAAAAAGAGGAACATACTCTAGATTTGCTTTTAAAAATGCAGGGACATTTTTAGGTGGAGATAATGATTTTATAAAAATCAATACAAACGGAAGCTATTTTTTACCTTTATTTTGGGAATTTGTTTTAGCTTTTAACATAGATTTAGGGCTTGTCAGGGAGGTTGGTTTTTCAAAAGATGTCCCTATCTATGAAAAATTTTATATTGGAGGCGCAGAGACTGTTAGAGGGTATGACTATAGAGGCGATATTGGTCCAGAAGATGGTGGAAATTATAAAATAGTATATAACATAGAATATAAATTCCCGATATTAAAACAGAAAATGCAAA
The DNA here is from genome assembly GCA_031259185.1 of Elusimicrobiota bacterium. Lineage (GTDB taxonomy): Bacteria > RUG730 > RUG730 > RUG730 > RUG730 > JAIRLV01. The sequence continues at coordinate 1,795 of JAIRLV010000307.1, forward strand.
CTATTTTACAAGGAGTATTTTTCTTTGACGCAGGCGGATCTTGGGCTGAAAGAGAATATATAACGTTTAAAATAGGAAATGAAGCTAATCAAATGAAAACAGGAGTTGGGTTTGGTATTCGTTTCACTACGCCTATATTTCCTATTCGGCTAGATTGGGGTTATGGATTGAACAAAGAAGAGGGTAAAACTCCTTCGCAATTTTATTTTACTATTGGACAAACATTTTAAAAAATTTTAAATTATTATTTCGCTTTAATTTTAGGAAACATTTTTGGTTTTTCAAAAGACTAGTAATCTTATCGGATATTTTGCTTAAATTAGAAAAATAAAAAATCATAACTAGAAATAAAAGTTTATAATAAAATTAACAAACTTTTAAAATAAAGAGTTCATAATGAAATACAAAATATTGATTTTATTAGTTTTTTTGACGTTCTTTTCAATTTTTTCAAAAGTTCAAGCAATTATTTTACCTACTGAAAAAAATGGAGTTATTGATATAGAAACGGTTTTTGAAGAATATTATAAAACGAAAGAATATAGAATTGATATTGAAAATAAAAAAGATCAATTTAGGAAAAGCTTGATATATAAACAAAAAAATATTGTAATTTTGATAGACAATTATAATATTATAGTGTCCTCAATAAATCTAATAAATCAAAAAAATAATACAAAAGCGGAAGAGATCCCAAAAATAGATAAAGAAACTGATTTCAATTTTATAATTACACCGCCAAAAGATATGCAAGAACCAAAAAATTTAAGTGGAACACAAGTAGATAAAGAAATGCAAGAAAACCTAGCTGAAGAGACAAAACAAATGGAAGTAGAGAAAGATAAACTAACAGATAAAGAAATGCAAGAAAACCTAGCTGAAGAGACAAAACAAGTAGCAGATTTAGAAAATATAGATAAAATGGAAGTAGAAAGAGATAAACTAAAACAAGAAATAGAAAAATTAAAGGAAGCGTTTTTTTCATATAGAGATATAACAAAAGCAGAAATAGAAAAATTGGAAGAGGAATATTTATACAGTGTTCTTGACGAAATATATATAAAAATTGCATTTGTATCGCAAAAATATGGTTATAGTATTATTTTTGATAAAAAAGATTTAGTTTTTTCAGAAAAATATTTTGATTTAACAAATTTTATGATTACTGAGATAAATAAAGTAAATTAATATATTTTGAAAAAAATAAGTGAGTATTATACAAATAAAACATTTACTGAATTAAAATAATATTGTAGAATAAAAAAGACGAAAATAAGATAAAATTTTTGAGTAAGGAGGATTAAAAATTATGAAAAAGTTTCAATGTAATATTTGTGGGTATATTTATGATCCGCTAGAAAATAATAATATAGCTTTTGAAGACTTATCGCAAGACTGGAAATGTCCAGAATGTGGAGTTGGCAAAGATCAATTTGAAGAGATAAAATAAAAATTTTAGAGGATTTATTTATGTTAGCAAAAGAAATAAAAAAAGATATTTTTTGGGTTGGCGCTATTGACTGGGATTTACGGGAATTTCACGGTTATAGAACCCCGAAAGGTTCATCTTATAATTCTTATTTAGTTATTGATAAAAAAACAGTTTTAATTGATACTGTAAAAGAATATAAATTTGATGAAATGTTATCTAGGATAAAATCTATTATAGATCCGTCAAAAATTGACTATATTGTTATAAATCATGTTGAAATGGATCATTCAGGTTCACTACCAAAGATTTTAGAAATTGCAAAAAATGCAAAAATTATTTCTAACAAATTTGGAATTGAAGAGTTGAAAAAACATTTTTTTTCACTTTCAGAAAATTCGGATATTTTTATAGAAATAAAAACTGGAGATAAAATTAATATTGGTTCAAAAAATTTGGAATTTATTCAAATTCCAATGGTTCATTGGCCTGATTCTATGATAACTTTTGTGCCAGAATACAAAATTTTATTTCCTAACGATGCTTTTGGGCAACATATAGCTCATGACGGTTTGTTTGATTATTGTATAGAAAAAGACATTTTGTTTCACGAGGCAAAAAGTTATTATGCGAATATAGTATTATGCTATGGAAATCAAGTTCAAAAAGCATTTGAATATTTAGCAAAATTAGATTTTGACACAATATGTGCGAGTCATGGTATGATTTGGACAAAAAAAGAATTCCTTGATGAAATTTTATCAAAATATAAAAATTGGGCTGAAAACTTAACCGAAAAAAAAGCTGTCATTATCTTTGATAGTATGTGGCATTCTACTGAAAAAATTGCATATAAAATTTATGAAGCATTTGAACAACAAAATATATTTTCAGTTATATTAGATTTGAAATATAATCATGTGTCAGATGTTATGACAGAACTTATAGACGCAGAGTATATTTGCGTAGGTTCGCCAACCTTGAATAATAATATGATGCCAACAGTTTCAGGATTTTTGACTTATATGAAAGGGCTT
>JAIRLV010000003.1 GCA_031259185.1 Elusimicrobiota bacterium
TTATAAAAAATTGTCTTTTAGATTTAATTTTTTTGATATGAGGGGAATTATGGACAAAAAATATAGAATAACGCTTATTTCAGGAGATGGAATAGGCCCAGAAATTACTGCGGCTACAAGGTTAGTTTTATCTGCAACAGATGTAAAAATTGAATGGGAAGAAGTTGTATGCGGAGAAGAAGCAATGAAAAAATACAAAACTCCTTTACCAGAAAATGTTTTGGAATCTATTAAAAAAAACAAAGTCGCTCTAAAAGGACCACTATCAACTCCAATAGGAACTGGATTTAGAAGCGTAAATGTTGCACTTAGACGAGAATTGAATCTATATGCATGCATTAGACCAGCTAAAAGTATGAAAGGGATAAAATCAAAATTTGAAAATATTGATTTAGTGGTTGTCAGAGAAAATACAGAAGATTTGTATGCTGGGATTGAATATTTTAAAAATTCATCTGAAGCAAACAAAATAATAGATTTTTGTAATGGGGAAATAAGAAAAGATTCGGCTATAAGTATAAAACCTATTTCTGAAAGCGCTACAAAAAAAATTGTGACATATGCTTTTGAATATGCAATGAAAAATAACAGAAAAAAAGTTACAGCTATCACAAAAGCAAATATTATGAAAGCGACTGATGGGCTTTTTTATGAAGTTGCAAAAGAAGTCGCCAAAAAATATCCAAACATTGAATATAATGAAAGATTAATTGATAATATGTGTATGCAACTTGTTCAAAAACCAGAAATTTACGATGTTTTAGTTTTACCGAATCTTTATGGAGATATAATTTCAGATCTTTGCGCTGGGCTTATTGGAGGACTCGGAGTCGCACCGGGAGCAAATATTGGCGAAGATTCGGCATTATTTGAAGCGGTTCACGGTAGCGCCCCAAAATACAAAGGCTTAAATAAAGTAAATCCTACCGCTTTAATTTTATCAGCAGCTATGATGTTAGAATATATTGGAGAAAAAAAAGCTTCTCAAAAAGTAAAAAATGCAGTTGAAAAAGTTATTAGAGAAGGAAAAAATACAACATATGACTTAGGCGGGACGGCAAATACTATGCAATATGCCGAAAGTGTTGCAAAATTTGTTTGAAAAAATATAAAAGAATTTGATTTTATCAATTGTCAAGAAAAAAAATTCATATTTGCATCAAGAAAGAAAGTACTTATATATTTTTTAGATATTTAGATATATGGTATGGATTATTAGTTGATTTATCTAATGATGACCCTTAATAAAAAATACAATTAAAATCTAAAAATAAAAGAATAACATGTTGATTTTATTGAAATATATATTATAGGATTATTTTATTAACATTAAAATTAAAATTTTAAAAATACCATATTTAGATATTTCAGGAACTTTATTTTATTAAAGCCATTGCTTCTGCTCTAGTTCTCGCATCGCTCAAAAAAATTCCTCGCATACTAGAAGTAATACTTTTTGAGCCAGCTTTATTTACACCTCGCATAGTCATGCATAAATGTTCTGCCTCTAGGACAACCATTACGCCTTTTGGAGTAATAATTTTATCGATAGCATCTACAATTTGTTTAGTTAACCTTTCTTGTAATTGTAATCTTCTAGCAAAAATATCAACAGTCCGAGCAATCTTTGAAAGTCCGGTGATTTTACCTTTTTTAGGGATATATGCGACATGCGCTTTTCCAAAAAATGGAATTAAATGATGCTCGCATAAAGAATAAATAGGAATATCTTTTACTAAAATAATTTCTTCATAGCTATCCTCTTCATAGAAAATTTTTATAATTTCTTTTGGATTTTGAGAGTAGCCTTTGCATAATTCAGTATACATTCTAGCAACTCTATCTGGCGTTTCCGATAGTCCTTCACGATCAGGATTTTCGCCAAGCGCAATAATTATATCTTTTATAGCTTTCTTTATAGCTTCTTGATCTATAGATTTTATTTTTTTATTTTTCATAATTTAATATCTTTTTCATTGTTTTTGTGATAAACTTAAAAAAAAGATGAAATCTTTTAGTTATATATAAGTCGCAGCTTTTTTGGGAGTTTTTCCTTTTAATACTTCATGATAAAACTTGTAAGTCATTGATATCTCGTCATTTAGTATATCGCTTTCGCTAACTTCTCCAATGAATAGCTGATGTGTGCCCACATCTATTTTATTTTTTACATTAACCTCTATATAAGCATTTGTATTGTCTAAAATTATTGGAGAGCCATTGTCCCCAAGTTTATATTTGTAGATCTCTGGCGAAAACTTGTCAAAATCCCTTCCATTTCTAAAACCAAAATGTCCAATGAATTTCATATCTGCGCTTTCAGTTATAATTGAAATTGTAAAAACATTGCTTTTTTCTATAAAATCTCCAGTTAAATTTTCCTTGTTAATGCTGACAGCAATGTTTATAGGACTTGCAGTAAGTTGAAAACAAGTATTCCCAAGAAAAGCATTTATTTTTGAATAATCATTATTTCTAGAACTTATGATATACATACCATAATTCATTTTATTTAAACTTTGTAAATTCATTTTTTCTATCCTAATATTTTATTATTTTTCAATAATCAAGAAACTCTGCTTAAAAGATCTCTCAGCGTAATAAAAATCATAAATAAAATTAAGAACAAAATCATAATATTAAAAATCGCATATAAAAATTTTCTATTAATTTTTTTTCTGATAATAAATTCTGTAAAAAAAATTAAAATATATCCGCCGTCTAAAATAGGTAATGGCAATAAATTCACAAGTCCTAAATTTAAACTTATTAATGCAATTATATGCGCAAAAGCTTCTAAATTATCAGTAAAAGCTTTTTGGATTTCAAAAAGTATGCCTATTGGTCCAATAATATTATTGAAGCTAATCGTATCATTTTTTTCTTGTTTATTTGAATTAAAATATTTTGAAAAATCAAATAATTTATAAAAATGTCTTGATATTTTAAATAAAGTTAATGTTGTAAAATATAAATTTTTGAAAATTCCGATTTTCTTATTTTTTAAGATAGGAGAAATACCTATCATTTTTCTTTTAAATTCGTTATTATATTCAGGAATGATTCTTATTGTCTTTTCTTCTAAAACTTGGGGGTGATTAAGCCTTCGTATAGTCAAAGTTATATTTTCTTGATTTTCATTAGAAACGATATTATCAAACTTTTCAGTATAATCATTCCAATTATAAACATTTTCGTCGTTTATTTTTAAAATTTGATCATTGCTTTTTAGTCCGGCAATTTGAGCTGGACTATTTTCTAGAATTTTTCCAATATTAGGATTTTCTAAATCAAAGTATTTAATTCCCGTAAAAGCTGTCAATATTACCAATATAAAAAAAGCAAAAATTATATTCATAAAAGGACCAGATATAACTATTAAAATTTTTTTCCAATTTTTTAATATAGCAAAACTGCCTATATCATCGGTTTCAGCTAAATTATTTTCAAAAATACTTTCGCCTTTCATTTTTACAAATCCGCCAAATGGAATTAGTGAAAAACAATATCTAGTGCCATTTTTGGTCCAACCATAAAGTTCTTTTCCAAAACCAATAGAAAATTTTTCTATTTTAACTTTAAA
>JAIRLV010000051.1 GCA_031259185.1 Elusimicrobiota bacterium
ACACTGAATTAAAAAAATTCCCAGTCTTAATAGATAGCACTGGGCTGCCTAATAATATAAATATGCCTGTTACAGCAATCAGTAATCATAATGGAGAAGTAAATAAAGAAGCTAGGTTAATATATGTCGTAGACCAAAAGTCAGGTTTGCCAATTTTTTTCAATCTTATTCCTGGTAATATAGTAGATAACTCTACCTTAAAGCACACAATTAATACTTTATCTGCATATGATATTGATATAGAATTTATAATTATGGATGCTGGTTATAGTTCAGAGGCCAATTTAAATTTTCTTGATGGATTAAACATACCATATATTACCAGAATGAATGCTAACAAAAATATTTATAACGATATAGTGCTTAATTATGGGAAAGACATCGATGATATAGAATATTTAGTTAATTACAATGACAGATTCTTGTTTTGCAAAAAAATTCCGTATCAATTTAAAGAGAAACAATATTTTGCTTATCTTATTAAAGACGTAAATAGAATAACTCAAGACTCGAATACGTGCTATCATAGATATTTTAATGAGCAAAACGGGTTACAAATTCTTAAACAAAAAAAAGATTTTTTAGCCAAATTTGTTTTAATATCAAATAAAGACTTTGATGATAAACAAATTCTTAATATTTATCATACAAGGTTACGAGTTGAACAGCTTTTTGATTTAACAAAAAATAATGGAAGTATAATTCCTGGGCGTGTTCACTCTTTAGAAACTTATAAAGGACATTTGATGCTTTCTTTTTTAGCGTCAGTGATTTCTTTACTAGTTAATAAAGAATTAAAAGATACAAAACTCGGCTCTAGTGATATTTTTGCTATTATGAGAGAGTTAGATATAGATATTTATAACTCTACTAAAATAGTAAAGGTTCCAGTCAAAGCTGAAAAAGAAGTTATTGCTACATTAAAGCTGCAATCACCTTTTGAAATCGAGACTGGTGAACTAAAAAGTAATTATTTAAAAACTTTAGGCCAGAGAAAGAAAGTTGGCCGTCCAAAAGGCAAAAAAAACCAACCAATGAAAGTTGTTCAAGTTTCTGAAGGAGACGGAAACAACTTGAATGTTTTAGCACAAACCAGACAAAAAAAACGGGGTCGTCCGCCGAAGGCTGAAAATTCTGGCGCTGGTCATCCCACTGTGACGAAGCCGAACAATCCTGTAAAAAAACGGGGTCGTCCGCCGAAGGCTTAAAATACATGGGAACTGGCCATCCTGATATGACCCAGCGGAATAAGCCTGTAAAAAACAAGGGCGTATCAAAAAAATACACCGTACATTTTTGCAGTATACTAAGCCAACGCTACTAGACCAGACAAAAAAAGTAGCGTAAAAAAAATGAAGAATTTAAGCTAATTATATGCCAACTCCTCTACTTTCGCCTTCCTTTTTAAAAATTTTTGACGCTTTTGACCGGTCAAGGATGATTTTTAGCCTTGCGTTCCTTAGACAACCCGTGGTAAAATAAATTGGAAATTGAAACGAACGGTCCAGGAGTGCTCCCTTCTATTGCCTTGTTCTATGGACTTAGAGACACTTGTAAACCGTGGAAGTCTTAATCCTTGATAGTCTGTAAACGCTGGAACCGTGGAAAATTTAGCAGCCCTTTAGCCAAGTGGTTCGGGCCATTAATAAAGCCTAGAAAAAGTTTGAAAAATCCAGCTCTGAGACGTTGAAGATAATATTATTTAATTTAGAAGAATTTTATAAAATATTAAATTTTTATGTATTTTCCAGCATATAAGAGTGTATTATTTAACTGTGGCAAGAATTAAAATTCTTAATCGAGTTTTATGGATTTAATATGATATATACAATTGAACAAATAAAAGAACTTGTTGAACCAACTGCCAAAAAATATAAATTAAAAACGTTATGGGTTTTCGGTTCTTATGCCCGCGGTGAAGCTACTGAAGATAGTGATATCGATTTTTTAATGGACTATACCGATTCTACTATAGAAAGTTTATATGATTTTATAGGGTTAAATGATGAGTTGGAAGATTTATTAAAGAAAGATATCGATTTAATTTCAACAGAAGCTTTATTTCATAGACATATGCAAAAGAGATCTCCATTATTTGTGAAATTAGTTTCTCAAGATAGGATAAAACTTTATGAAAGCAAGAGATATCAGCCTAATACGCCACGTAATTGAATATTGTATTGCTATTAACGCAAGTTAAATAGGTTTGGCAGGACATTCGATATATTTGATGGTGATATTGATTATCAACACTCAATTGCTTTTTCCATTGCGCAAATTGGTGAATTGGCTAATCATTTATCAGAAGAGTTTGTTAATAAAACTAAGGACAATATGCCATGGAACAAAATTATACGCATGAGACATAAACTGATTCATGGGTATGCAACCGTCGAATTGCCTGTGTTATGGACAACAGCTTTGCTCGACATTCCAAAATTACATGATTTTTGTAATGACTTGCTCAAAAATGAGCAAAACCAAAAAGACAG
>JAIRLV010000205.1 GCA_031259185.1 Elusimicrobiota bacterium
CCCCTTATACAAACAATAAATATTATACTCAATATGAATTAGTATATTATAATAGTAATCTTTATTTAGCAAAGAATGATTTTACTTCTTCAAATACTTTTTCGTCTAATGATTGGTATCGTAGCGGTGATTATTATTCAAGAGAAGAAATTAATACTTTATTTGGTAGTTATCCTACTAGAGCTGATATAGGTGAATTTATAAATGATGTTGATATTGAAACAAGTGAAAATGCTGTTACATTACAAATAGGTAAGAAAAATATTTCAGATGGCGGAACTTCAAGCGCAGACGTTATAATTCCATTAGCAAGTAATACAACATCTGGTGCCATGCCAGCGCAAAGTTTTGCTCAAATAGCAATAAATACATCTAATATTTCTGCGTTAAGTGGAAAAATTGTTCGATATATTGGTGATTTTAGTGAAGTAGAAGATTTAGATAATATAACACAAGAAGAAATACAAGAAATTTATGAGACTGTTTCTGGTAAAATGGGAAATCCAGATACTGATAATATAGTGCTTGTTGATATTATAAATAATAAAGAATACGTCTGGTATTTAAGTGATACAACTTGGCGTATTAGTTCTTCAGTAATTCCTATATTTAATAATATTTCTCCTGGTATTATTAAAGGTAGTGAAAGCGAAGGAAAAGTTTTTGCAGAAAGTAATGGTGAAGGAAGTGTTGTTGGTTTTGATGCATTAAAGGCCAATGCTAATAGTCGTGTTAAAGATGCAACTGATTATGTTTCAGAATTTGAAGTAAAGAAAGATGATTATAATGATTTTCAAGAAGAAAAAAATATATTAAATGTTAATATTAAACAAGATGAAGAGAACGCTGACGTTGAAGGGTTTGCAATAAATGGCAAAAGAATAGATTTTGATTATAAAAATCTTATTATTAAAAACGCTAGTGAGCAGGGAACTTATCCATTAGAAAATAATTATACTATTACTACTGCTTATGGAAGCGTAGAAGTTTATGGAAAACTTTTTATATTTGATGAAGAAGTTTTAGGAAAAGGTATTATTCGTGATCAAGCAACAAATACAGTTATAGAGGTAGATGATCTTGGTATTTTTGCTCCATCTTCTTCTATTAATGTTATACATGTAATTGATCCTGATGATAAAGATGTTTGTTATGTAATTAATGAAAAAACACAAAGTGGCACTTTGGTTATTTATCCTGATGGAACATATAAATCTGTTGATTTTGGCTCACTTTCAAGAACGCCACAGAATATAAGTGATATGAGATTACTTACTTCTGTTAATGGGAATAGACATTCTTGGCTTATGTATAATATACATACAATGCAAACGGCAGCTCATGTTGATCCTACAGAATATTTATTATTTCAATTAGAAGATTGTAGTTTTAAAGTATTAGATGCAACAACGCCAGAATGTTCTGGATATCCTAGCGCTGGAGTATTTACGCCAAGTAAAAATTATGGTGCTCGTAATTTTATGTGGGAAGGGCATACTGATATTGATGATCCAGAATTTGCTGATAGAAGAGATACTATAGATACTTCTTATGTAGATAGCGTTAATGGAAACAGAAGATTACCTTATAAGACTGGTGCTTGGACTAGTGAATCTGGTTCTGTGTTAAAAAATAGAAGAATAAGAGCATTACATAATGGTATATATCGTTTTGATAAGGGTATGATTCTTATGGACACTAATTATACTACAACTGGTAGATGGATTATTGCAACTCCAGAAGGATTTCTTGGTTGGTTCAGATTAAATACTTCTGCTTATGAATATTATATAGATTGGAGAGAAATAGAAATTCAGTCTGGCCCATATGCCGGGAAGCGTGGTTTATTCTTTTATGATATTTCACAAAATAATTATATGACTTTTATTGTTAATACTTATGATGATAGGCCAGAAAATACTGTAGTTATTAATCTTAAAACTAATTTAAATAATTTAAATCATTTAAGTGGTTTAAATCCAATTGCGGCAGCATTTAATTTATATCCAAGTCAACCTTATGTTGATGGCACAAGAATATATGCCGGTTATCAAAATAATACTGGTTCAAATGTGTATTTTTCTTATCTTAATCAGAGTGAAATACAGTCTAATGGATATAATATTGTAAATAATCAATATGTATTTGTTGATAATAAGTTCGATTGGCATATTTTACATACTATAAAGGATACTGGTTATTCGTCTTCTACTTTTAGAACTTTAGGTTTTTCAAATATGATTCGTATGGATTTTCTTCCTGATTATAATGATGAAGATACATATCAAATTGATGCTGCTATTGGCAGTAAGTTTAAAAGTATAAAAGTATTTGATGATAGTTCAGTAACTGCTTCTGCTGGTGTTTTAGTTTATTTTAATTATAAAGATACTGATAATAATTTAATTTCAAGTAGTATTACTTTAAAGGCTCTTTCTAGTTCTGTATCGTTTGAAATTAATGGCAATGAATGGAAAGTGAGTAATGATGGATCTACTTATGAAGAGGATTTTACTTTTGATTCTGGTTTAGGAATAACTGGAAATTGGTCTTTAGATAATATGCAAATTGAATTTGATCAAGAATTATATTGGGACACTGCATCTACTATTAATAATGTTACAAATGCAAGTACAAGATTTAAAATTAATTTAAGCACAATATTAGAAAATAATGGAAAACATTCTGGAACGTTAGTTATGGCTTCTGGATATAATACATCGTTGTTTTTACCAGATGCAAAAGACACTTGGAATGGCGTTAGTGGCATAAGGCCATATTTTATAAAACACTGGAATAATGAAGCAAATGCTACAGAAAGATATAGTGATGTAAGTATGTCTTGGGCAAGAACTATAACAATGCATGTTATTTGGCATAATCAATTATTTTATGGTGCAACTGGTTCTGTTGCAAATGGTTTAAGAAATTATTATTTAAATCCATATACTGGTAGAGTTGACGTAAGAAATGCTACTTATGCATCTGGTTATTTATATTGTCCTTATGTTGTTGATGATAAATATTTATTATTAGTTGCAGGCGAAAATACAACTAGGTGTGTTGGACTTACATGGAAAAATAATGCAAATAGTTGGGAAAAACCTTGGATTGAAACAGATGGAGGAGACTTTACTTTACCAAGAGTGTTAAAGGGATCAGTTGCATATCTTGAAAAAGTAAACATTGAGAGTTATGAAATGGGAGAAAGAAATGAACTTTATTTATTTGATCCAAGAGTCGAAAGAACACAGTATTTACGTTTTACTTACACTGAAATTGATAATGTAGGTATACCAAGTTGGACATTACATGATATGCCAAGTATGACCGTCGGTCATGTTTTAGCATCTCAACAACCAGGAAGAATAATTCTTTTAGGTGGTTCTACTGCAACTAATAAGGTTGTTAGGCTTACTTTAAAGGGAAATTCTATAACAACTACAATTTCTGATTCTTGTATATTTCAAAACATTGTTGATATAACAAATACTAATAACTCAAACGAAAGTACTTTTGGAGCATATGCTTGTATAGTAAACGGTGCTGGTGCTTCTACGTTCCTTTATATATTAGAATGGGATTATAATGATAATAATGTGGTAATGACTAAATTTACTAAAACTGCTGGATTTACTGGTAGAGTATATAGTCTTCCAACGGTTAATAATAGAACAAGATTTGCTATTGGATGTAATTCTATTGTCGCTTCTACTGCTTCAAATCCATTTGTTGTTATAGAGCGTGTTGGTGGAAAATATGATGATGTTAATGGTCCAAATAAAGCAACAAATTATACTAAAGTTTATGATTTTGGGCGAGCAGCTGGAAATACTGCTCGTGTTGATCTTGCTACTAGTGCATATATTTGGGGTGAACCTCATTTGCTTCCAAATGGAACTACTGTAAGATTTATGGGTCAAAAAACACTACTTTTGGGTGATGCTTACTCTCAAATTAAAGATTGTGCTTTGCTTGGTTATAAACTAGATCAAAATAATAATTTTATTCCTGTATATGGTGAAAGAGTTAGATTGAGAGATACTGGTTCAAATTATTTTCCTGAAATAGCACAAACTGATATTCAATGTATTGAAATTGGTGCTAATGTATTACAAGATTCAATGATAAGTTTTGGGACTAGTTATGGTGTAGCATATAAAATTGCTGAAGGATGGGAAGCCCATGCTGAAGATACTATATTTGCTGCTACAAATGACAAAAAAACCGTATTTAAAGGTGGACCATATGCAACAGTTTGGGTAAATGAGAATACAAGTAATAATTATCCATTGAGAGATATTTCAAGAATTACGATAGAAAATGAAATTGTTTCTTCAAATATAACTGGGCATGTTGCTTCGCAAAGAACACATGAGTGGGGAAGCAGTTTTACTGGATCAACATCAAATTGGATTACAGATTTTTATGGATATGCGGCATTTAATTTTATTATTAGAAAACATAGAATACTTATTACTCATATGTCATCAGTAAGGTTGTCAAATTATTCAGTTTATGATTCTGCGCTTGTAATTGATCCAAATTATAATCTTCCATATAGTGCATTTGCTGATAATGGTTATACTGAACTTAAAGGAAATCCTGTAGGACCTAAATTAGAAATTACTGCCAGAACACCGTTATTTCAATATTGGGATAATCAAATACTTCCAGGTATTTTTTATAGAAGAAATAATCAGGATATTAATTCATTACCATCTGTACAAAATATTGTTCCATATTTTCAATTTACTGATGAAATTTTTGATATGATATTTGCTGATTTTAATGGCAATGCTTATTCTGATAATAGTAAGCCAATGTTTTTTAGAGATGAATATAAAATAAACCCAAGAAGAGTTGAATATGCTACGGGAAATGAGGATATTTTTATAAGTAGGAATTGGTATGATGATACTAAAACTATAATTGGTAAATTTTATTTTAATGATGCTGGAGTTGCGAAATACAGCGACATAAAAATTAACAGACCAGACGAGGCAATATTGCGTATTTCTTTCTTAAATGATAATATGGAATTTACTGGTAATACAAAGCATTACAGATATAATTGTTTAGATGGAACATTAATGGAGGTTAATGAAGTTCCTGACGTATCTGCAGTTATTGCGTTTAATGTTAATGACAAACTTTATACTTTTAGAAGTAATGATAAAAATGACTTATATGTTTATCAAACTAATCAACTTGCTCTTTTTTATCAAAATGGTCAATATTATGTAATACCATTACATGATCTTAATTTAAGTGGTAATACTGTTATAGATAATGTTCTTGTAAAAAATCAAGTAAGAGCAAAAAAAATTAAAGCAACTACAATAGAAGCCGATAATATAGTTACAAGTCCACAATTTATAAATACGTGGTTTATGTAGGAGTAAAAAATGTTAGTAAATCTTAATGATGCTGTATATAGAATGATGAATCCAAAGATGTTAAGTTATGATACATATACAGCAAAAGATTTCAATAGACAAAATTGTCCACTCATATATGAAGTTGAAAGTTTGAATAAAGTAGTAACTTATTTAGACTGGGTTAAAATACTTGGGGGAAATCCTGCTACCAATGCTTTAAATGCACGTTCTTGTGGAAGAATACGTGGCGGAACACATGATGGTTATAATACTACAGATAATCAAAATAATTGGGGTAGAACATTTGGAAAACCAGCAGGTCCACATGGAAAAACACTTGCTGAATCTAAACCCCT
>JAIRLV010000213.1 GCA_031259185.1 Elusimicrobiota bacterium
AAAAAAGAAGAAAATAGTAATAAAAATTTTTTATATGACAAATTTGCTATACTGAACTCTTTTTTAGAAAAATTACAAAATTTAGAGTTTGACATTAAATTATTAAAAGACACAAATTCTGAAAAAAAAGAAAAAAATAATATATCTGAAAATGAAATAAAAAACGATATATTTTTGTTTAATATTATTTATAAAAATTCTTCTTTATTAGTCAAATTGAAATACAATTTAGACGAAATAATAATTATCATTGAAAATTATTTAGAAAATATAAAACATAAAAATATATTTCCCAAAAAAATTAAAAATGAAAAAAGACGCAAAAAAATTATATTTTTGACTGATAAATTTTTTGGAAATAATTTCGCTGTTGTTTTAAATTCATTAAACTTTAGCCCAAGTGGAGAATATAAATTTTTTTTGCAAAATTTTAAACTAAAATTATTAGGAACAAAAATAGAAATAAAAAAAATGGAGTAAAATACAAAATGTTTGAATTAAAAATAAAATCTAGGTTTTCATCAGCGCATTTTTTACGTGATTATAATGGAAAATGTGAAAATTTGCATGGACATAACTGGAAAGTAGAAGTAAGCGTTCAAGGAATAGAATTAAATAATATAAATTTATTGATAGATTTCAAAGAATTAAAAAAAATATTAAAAAATATTTTTGAAGAACTAGACCATAAACTTTTGAATGAAGTCGAATTTTTTATTACGAATAATCCGTCATGTGAAAATATTGCGTTTTATATTTATAAAAAACTTGCAGACGCTCTATCTTTCAATAATAAAATAAAGGTTTCAAAAGTTTGTGTTTGGGAAACAGATGATTCTAATGCAACTTATTATGAATAAACTAATAAAAATAAATTTTTAAGATTATATTAAAAAAATAATATAAATATTTAAAAAATTTAAGGTTATTGGTTATATTCCCTTGAAAATGAATTATAAATTACCTTCATCAACAATTCGTCCTTAAACTATATCAATATTAGGATAAACTTTATATAAATTTTCAGCAATTTAAGTAATATATGAGGAGTATATTTTCTTTAATTTTTATTATTTTTTTAGATAAATATTGAGAAGTACAATATCATTAGGATTAACGCCAGAAATTCTGCTAGCTTGTCCTAATGTCCTAGGTTTTATTTCAATTAGTTTTTTTTTAGTTTCTGTCAAAAGTCCAATTATTTTGTTAAAATCTATATTTTCTGGGATTTTTTTTTGTTCCAATTTTTCCATTTTTTTAACATCTTCAATTTGTCTATTGATATATCCTAAATATTTTATTTCAATGTTGACAGCATTAAAAATTAGATCTTTATCCCAATAAGTTTTCTTATTTTTTTTAAAAATATTAAATTTATTTTGATCAATTTTTTTTATCCAATCATAATATTTAAAATCTTTACGAATTTTATGAGCTTCACTTATTCCTTTTTCTTTTATATTTTCAAGTTCAATTTTTATAGCATTAACAGTTTTTCTATATCTTAAATATTCATCATAAAGGTTTTTAGGAATTAATCCAAATTTGTATCCATATTTTAATAATCTTTCGTCAACATTATCATTTCTAAGAAGCAATCTATATTCGGCGCGAGATGTGAACATTCTATAAGGGTCTAAAACGCCTTTTGTTACTAAGTCATCAATTAAAACTCCAATATATGCTTCATTTCTTTTGAGAATAAAAGGAGCTTTTTTATCCAATTTTAAACTCGCGTTTATCCCGGCTATGAAACCCTGTGCCGCAGCTTCTTCATATCCGGTAGTTCCATTAATTTGTCCTGCAAAATATAAATTTTTGATTAATTTTGTTTCCAAAGTAAGTTTTAATTGAGTTGGTTCATAAAAGTCGTATTCTATTGCATATCCAATACGTGAAATAATTGCATTTTCTAGTCCGTCTATTGTATGTAAAAATTCTGTTTGAACTTTTTCAGGAAGGCTAGAAGAAATTCCATTGCAATATAATTCATCAGAATTCAAGGACAATGGTTCCAAAAAGATCTGATGTCTTTTCATATTAGGAAATCTGACAACTTTATCCTCAATAGAAGGGCAATAGCGAGGACCAATTCCAGTAATTTTTCCAGAATATAAAGGAGATTTATGTAAATTATTCCGTATAACTTTATGCGTTTTTGTGTTTGTATAAGTTATGTAGCAACAATCTTTATTTTTTAAAGTAGATGAGTTTGTCTGAAAGGAAAAAGAGTTAATTTTTTCATCTCCACAATATTTTTCTAATTTTTCAAAATTAACGCTCTTTTTCAATATTCTAAACGGTGTTCCAGTTTTCAGTCTTTTAGTTTTGAAACCTAATTTTTTTATACATTCTGCTAAATCATTAGAGGCAAATTCCCCAATTCTGCCAGCAGAAAATGAAATATCGCCGATATAAACGCGTCCATTCAAAAAAGTTCCAGTCGTTATAATAACAGCTTTTGCTCTATAAAAAATTTTGGTTTTTGAATAAACTCCTTCTATCTTGTCATTTTTAATTTTAATATTCGTAATCTCATCTTGTTTAATAGTCAGATTTTCTTGTTTTTCCAAAATTTTTTTCATTTCTACATGATATAAATTTTTGTCACATTGTGCGCGAGGAGAATGAACTGCCACACCTTTACTAATATTTATCATATTGAAGGAAATCATGGACTTATCAGTATTTTTGCCGATTTCGCCGCCAAGAGCGTCAATTTCGCGAATAATTTGTCCTTTTGCAATGCCACCCATAGCTGGATTACAGGCTAAATTTACTATTTTGTCTAAATCCATTGTGAATAAAATAGTTTTCTTGTTTGTCCTTGCAGCTACAAGAGCGGCTTCTACTCCTGCATGACCTGCTCCAATAACTATAACATCAAAATTATTTTCTAAATTTAACATTGTTTTGTATTTTTTAATTTTTTTTAAAGAAAAAGTAGTTTGAAAAGATGGAATTATTTACAGATTTAATTATTTTTTTAACGAATTAGATATTTATTTATAATTCTATAGTTTCTATTTCTCCATCTGTATTTTGAATGGTAGCTATTCCTTTTTCAAAACTTAAAACTTGAAAATCTTCTATCTTATCTTTATAAAGCTCTTTTAACGATGGGACAAAGTCAAAGAATTTATTCCTATTTTTTTTTGTAGTTGTGTTAATTAAATTCCCTTCTAATCTAATCCATTTTCCATCAGGTGTCATAGCAGATATTTCAACATTAGGATTGCCTTGTATTTGTTTAAAAACATTTTTCCAAGCTCCAGTGCAAATTGCCACTTTTCCATCAATATTGAGACTTACTCCGAAAGGTCTCACTCGCGGTTTGTCCCCATCAATTGTAGCAATATAAAATACTTTGCTATTGTGTAAAAATTTTACAACTTTGTCAACATTAACATTTTTTGAGGGACTTTTAGAATATAAAACACCACCAATACTAAAAATATATAAACAAATCAAAATAATTATTTTACACATATTTATCCTCCTAGTTTTAGGTTAGGTAATTTTATATAATATATTGTTGAATTTTTTTTAAAAATATATTTATTTATATTTACCATTTATTTATATGAATTTTATTTTTATCATATTTATTTTTGGCTGAAAATTCACCTTTTGGCTTTCCTATCGGAATTACATTGAGTGGAATGTATTCATTTGGAATATTCAATTCTTTTCTTACAGCATCTATCTTGTTGTTATCTGGATAAACAGCAGTCCATACTCCACCGAGTCCCAGATCTTCTACTGCAAGCAATATATTTTCGGTGGCTGCAGAGCAATCAGTTATCCAAAAATTATTTGGATCTGCTTTTCCACATACAATTATTGCAATAGATGCTTCTTTTAGCATTTTTGCATATGGAAGTTTTTCAGCTAGAGCATCCATTTTTTTATAATTATCTATTACCACGAATTCCCAAGGTCTTGTATCTCTAGCGCTAGGTGCGGCAAAACCAGCTTGTAAAATTGTGTCAATATCTTTTTTGTCAATCTTTCCTCTTTCATAACTTCGGACACTTTTTCTGTTCATTATTGTGGTCAATGTTTCTGCTGCAAAAATATTTGAAAACAGAAATGTTACTAGAAAAAAAATTAAAAATATTTTTTTCATTATTAACTCCTTTTTTTGACTACCATTATGGTTTCTTTTTATATTATTAATTAAGTTATAACGCATTTTTTATATGGTTAATAATTTAAGGCAATTTATTTTAATTGAAAATTTTTTAATTAAGAACATCTAAAAATATTTTAGATTAATATTAGAATTAAATCAAGCAATTTTTTTTTAAAAGACTAGGGATTGTTGACATAAATACAAACAATAAAAGTATAATAAAAGTATGAAAATAACAAAAG
>JAIRLV010000220.1 GCA_031259185.1 Elusimicrobiota bacterium
TTTTTCTTTCGTTCTTTCTTTTTTGCAATGAAAAAAGAAAGAACATATATTTGTTTCTTTGAAAAAGAAAAAAAATAAAATAAAAATAGCACTTCTATTGCGACAAAGTTTTTGATGTATACGTTTTAAGGATTTATGTTTGTTTTCAAATTAAAAACAATTCAAAACTTTGTCGGTATTTAAAAAAGCAATGAAAAGAACATAAAAAAATTTGTTTCTTTGTAAAAGAAAAACTAAAAAAAAATTTGTTTCTCTGTCGGTATTAAAAAAATATCTTTTTTTAGAAAGCAAAAACTTTTATCATTAACATTTGTAAAAATTTTTTATTTTATTTGAATACTAAATTTATTAAACCAAATTCATAACATTAAATTTTTAAATATATACTTTTAATAATACCTAATTTTTTTTTAATTTTACAATCTTTTTTTATATATTCTTAATCTTATTTTTCTTTTTAAAAAAACTATCAACTTCCATATAAAATATTGGTAAAATAATCAAAGTCAAAAATGTTGAAACAAAAAAACCTGAAATTACAGTAATAGCCATTGGGGATTGCATTTTTGCTTCTTTACTTAGTCCAAGGGCAAGCGGTAATAATCCAAAAACTGTTGTCATTGCAGTCATCATAATTGGTCTAAGTCTTATATTGCAAGCACGCCACAAAGATGTCCGCAGTGATAAACCTCTTTTCATTTCTGAGTTTGTAAAATCTATTAAAACGATTCCATTGTTCACAACAATCCTAACGAGTAGTATCATTCCAATTCCAGCCATTGCAGAAATAGAATTTCCAGTCAAAAAAAGCGCAGGAGCCATTCCAATAATAGAAAATGGAATTGTTACCATAATCAATAATGGTTGCCAAAATGACTCAAATTGCGCTGCCATAATCATATAAACTAAAAGAATTGATAAAAGTATAACTATTTTCATACTTCCAAAAGATTCGTCCATTTGAGTCGCCGCTCCACCAAGTCTTATTGAAAGATCAGGATATTCTTTTTTCAATTTTTCCAAAATTTCATTTATTTGAAGTCTGACTTTACTAAATGATTTTTTGAATAATGCTGCTGAAATCAAAACAGTTCTTTGCCCGTCATAACGCAATATTTCATTTGGACCTAATTGATTATTTACATTAGCTATTGCTTCAAGTGGAATATTTATATCAAGCGGAGAGTTTATTAACAGTCTGTTTATTGAAGAAATATCGTCTCTATCTCTTTCATTCAAAATCATACGTATATCAATTTCTTTTCCTTCTTCTCTAAACTTTGAAACAACTTTTCCCTTTATAGCAGCCAAAAGCGTTTCTGCGACATCAGACCCAGACAAACTATAAGATGCCAAATCATTTCTTCGGATATCAATTCCAATTTCTTTTGACCTCAGATTCAGTGAACTTTTTATATTATAGACTCCAGAAATTTTTTCCAATTCTTCTTCTACTTTTTTTGAAATTGCATCAAGCTTGTTCAAATCATATAATTTTGCTTCTACAACTATTGGAGAGCCTCCATCGCTAATAACTCCAAAAGCTCCGCCTTGATCAGTAGAAAAAATTACTTGTCCATCTAGTAAATTTATATCTTCCAATTTTTCTTGTAATTCTTGAATAATTTCGTCAGTACTTTTTCGCCTTTTGTCATAAACCTTTATAACTAGTTTTGATTGATGAGCTTCAAGACTTTGAAGCCCTTCATCAGAGCTTCCACCAACTGTTACACTAACACCTTCAACTTCCTTAATATCATTGACTATTTTTTCTATCTTTTTTGTAACATTATTTGTTATTTCAAGTTTAGTTTTTATTGGCATATTAAGATTAATAATAAATTCTCCTTGATCAACTTTTGGAAATAATTCTTTTTCTAAAAAAAACATTAAAATAAGACTTAACAAAAAAGCTATAAATACATAAATAAGAGCTTTTGAAGAATTTTTGAAGCCCCAAAATAATAACTTTTTAAACATCTTTAAAAACCTACCCCAATAACTATCAAATTTATCCAATAAAAAATTTTTATCATCCGAAGATTTCACTAAACTAACCAACATCGGCAATAAAGTAAAATATACAAATATTGACGACAACTGACTAAATACGACAGAAAGCGAAAAATCTCTAAAAACTTGACCAATAATTCCAGTAACAAAAACGAGCGGTAAAAAAACCACAATAGTTGTCCCGATAGAGCTTATAATAGGACCAATTAACTCAGATGTTCCTATGACTGTTGCTTCTTTTATTTGAAGCTTTTGTTCTTTATATCTAGTTATATTTTCTATAATAATAATTGCGCCATCTGTTAGCAAACCTACGCCAATAACAAGAGCTGACAAAGAAATTGTATTCAAACTAATCTTATTGGTATAAAGCAAAAATAATGTTATTAATAAAGAAGTTGGAATAACAGTATTTACAATTAGAGCGTTCTTGTAATTTCCCAAGAACAAATAAAGAACAATAAAACATAAAATCCCTCCACTAATACCAGAAGATATCATATCATTGATACTTTTCTTAATAAAAATTGACTGATCATAAACAATTTCTAATTTTACGCCTGTAGGCAATTTTTCTTGAATTTCGGGTAACTTCTTTTTTAGAGTTTCAGCAACATCAACAATATTAGCATCGCCTTGTTTGAGAACAGCCAGAGTAATATTGTCTTTGTTATTATATCTAGAAAAACTCGTTCGTTTTTTGAATGAATCTTTAACTGTTCCAAGCGACGAAAGCAAAACTAATAAATTATCAGAGCTTGCTTCTTTTTGCGTTTTTTTATTTTTATCTCTAGCCATTATTGAAGAATCAGGAGAACTAGTAAACTCATAACCTCTATCAACTTTAACGACAACATCATTTATTTCGTAAACAGCCTTAAATGATCCCATTACTCTAACTAAATATTGAAAAGTTTTATCTTCAACTGTTCCAGCTGGATATTCAATATTACTTCTAGAAATAGATTCTCCAACTTGTAATATAGAAACTTCATGATTTGCCAACTTTTCTTGTTCTAGTTCTACTTTTATTTCTCGCTCTAATCCTCCGATAATTGAAACTGCTGCAACTTTCGGTAATTTTTCGATCAAATCAACAACAGGTTTCTTTGCAATATTAAAAAGTTCGCTGTTAGATTTTTCTCCAGTCAAGCTTAATATCAAAACCGGCAATGCAAACGGATTAAATTTTTCAATTTGAGGTTCGCTTGCTTCCCTTGGTAATTTCATTTTTGTAAGGTCTATTTTTTCTCTAAGATTTAAAGAGGCAAAATCCATATTAGTTCCCCAAATGAATTCTACGGTGACAATGGAAATTCCTTCTTTTGAAACTGAATAAATTCTCTTTACACCTTTCACAGTTCCACAAGCTTCTTCAACAATTTTTGTGATAAGATTTTCTACTTCTTGGCTAGAAGCATTTTCATAGTTTGTTAAAACCATAAGTCTAGGAAATTCTAAGTTTGGCATAAATTCTCTATCCAGCCTAGACCAAGCAAGAAGTCCCAATAAAAATACACCCAAATATATCATTAATATAGTTACTTTTCTTTCAACTGCTAATTTTATAAAAGCCACTAATTTTCTCCATAATTTTTAAAGTAAAGTTTT
>JAIRLV010000248.1 GCA_031259185.1 Elusimicrobiota bacterium
TTAAAATGAAAAAAATTTTATATTATTTTTTAATATTTTTATTTTGTTCTCAAGTAGTAATTTTTGCAGAAACAACTACAAACAGCGCCGTATTTTTGAGAATACATTCTTCTGCTAGAACTGCAGCTATTGGAGGTACTGGAAATGCTATTTTTGGAGATGTTAGTAATACAGAAATAAATCCGGCAAATATGTATTGGATAACAAATAAACAATTATTTTTCTCACATAATGAATGGTTTGAAGGAATAAGATCTGAATATTTTGCATATGCATTACCTTTAAATAATTCTGTTGTTATTGCGTTATCTGGTAAAATTTTGAGTATTGACGATATTAAAAGAACAGATGATAGCGGGAATTATTTAGGAGATTTTGGAGCGAGAGATAGCGTTTATACGTTTTCAGTTGCAAAAAAATTCTTTAATCGTTTATCAATTGGTATGAATCTAAAAACTATTGAACAAAAAATAGACAATGAAAAAGGAAATAGTTTGGCAACAGATTTTGGCGTTTTATATAATACGACTAGATTTTTTACTTTTGCAGCCGGAGTTAGAAATATAGGAGGAGATTTAGCTATTTATGAAGAAGGCTTTCCTTTGCCACTAACTTATACAATGGGCTTGTCATATTATAGTCAAGGTAAATATCATATAGCTTTTGACACTGAAAAAGAAATTAATTGTGAACCTGTTTTTAGATTTGGAATGGAATATTTTGTAATGGAAAGATTGGATATAAGAGCTGGATATATTTATACAAAAGAAGATTATGAGACTTCTGGAATTAGTCTTGGTTTTGGAATAAATTTACAATATAGATTATTTTTGGATTATGCATATGTTCCTTTTGGAGATTTAGGCGATACTCATAGAATTTCTTTAAAATATAATTTTTAGAAAATTTTTTTGATATTGATAACTATTTACTGCAATATGAAATTATTATAATAAATTATATTTTAAAAAAAATAAAAATCATTGATACGAATGAAGTAAAAATATTATTAAAAACTAATATAAATTAATAAAATTGTTTTAAAAGGGATTTTTTTAATTATGAGGAGGCTAAAAAATGGCTTTGGTAACAACAAAAGAAATGTTTAAAAAAGCATATAAAGAAGGTTATGCGATTGGCGCTTTTAATGTGAATAATATGGAAATTATACAAGGTATAACAGAAGCGGCAAAGGAGGAAAATTCTCCATTAATATTACAAGTTTCGTCAGGGGCAAGAAAATATGCAAATCATACTTATCTTGTAAAACTAGTGGAAGCAGCGCTTATAGAGACTGGCTTACCTATTGCTTTGCATTTAGATCATGGTGATACTTTTGAGCTTTGCAAATCATGTATTGACGGCGGTTTTACGTCAGTGATGATAGATGGATCTCATCATTCGTTTGAGGATAATGTTGCTTTGACAAAAAAAGTTGTAGATTATGCGCATGAAAAAGGTGTCAGCGTAGAAGGAGAGCTTGGAAGATTAGCAGGAATAGAAGATGCTGTAAATGTTTCTGCAGAGGATGCTTCATATACGCGACCAGAACAAGTAGAAGAATTTGTTTCAAAGACTGGTGTTGATTCATTAGCAATTGCCATTGGAACGAGCCATGGAGCATATAAGTTTAAACCGGGACAAAAACCGCAACTTAGATTTGATATATTAGAAGAAATTGAAAAAAGGCTACCAGAATTTCCTATCGTTTTACATGGAGCTTCTTCTGTAATCCCAGAATTTGTAAAAATGATAAATGAAAATGGCGGACAAATGCCAAACGCTATAGGTATACCAGAAGATATGTTGAGAAAGGCTTCGTCAATGGCTGTTTGCAAAATAAATATAGATTCTGACTTGAGACTTGTTATGACTGGAACTATCAGAAAATATTTTCATGATAATCCTTCGCATTTTGATCCTAGACAATATTTATCTCCTGCAAGAGCCGCAATAAAAGAACTTGTAAAACATAAAATAGTTAATGTCTTAGGTAGTAATGGAAAAGCATAGTTTTTAGATATTTTTATACTAAACAGATTAAAATTAAAATTAAAATTAAAACTAAAACTGAAAATTATTCAAAATTTTTTTGATTTCTATGGTTTATTTGTAACTAAAGAAAATAAAAATTATCTAATAAAACTATAAAAAAAGGAAAACAGCTATTTTTGAATTTAAAGTCAAAAACAACTAGTAGACAATATGTTTAACTTAGCGTAGTAAAAAAAATCTCTAAACATTAAATTAAGATTTTATCTATTATAAAATAAAAATATTAAATGTCAAAATTTATTTTATTTATTATTATAGCTATTTTTTTTATACAATCGGTTTGTTCTTATTCAAATAGAGATATTGGAGATAGACTAATTATTGTTTTGCCAGCGCTAGTATTAGGATTTCATTATAAAAATAAAGAATATAGACGAGAATTTCTGCTACATTTTCTTTCTACAAATTTTGGGAATGCAGGATTACAAGAAGTTATTGATGAAAAAAGACCAGATTATAAATTAGGAGATAAAAAAGATTCTTTTCCATCAGGACATGCGGCTGCAGCATTTCAAAGCGCAACTTTTATACATGAAAAATATGGCTTTAAATATGCAATTTTTAATTATATAATGGCTATTTATGTAGGATATTCAAGAGTAGAGGCAAAGAGACATTATTGGCATGATATTGGTGGAGCTTTTGTTTGGAGTTATATTATGGCAAAAATTTTTGTTAGTAAAAAAGATAAGTCTTTATCATTATCTTTATCTCCCACATTAGATCAAAGAGAATATATAGTTTCTGTAACTAAAGAATTTTGATTTTTTTGATTTTTTTAATTTTTTTAATTTTAAAAAATATTTTAATATATTAATTTAATGAATTTTAAAAAATTTTATTATAAAAAAATATTGAAAATAATTTTTTTAAATTTTTGATGAAACATTAAGTTTATTTTTTCCTAGGAGAAAATTTAATGAATTTTGATAAATTTACCGAAAAAGTTCAAGAAGCAATTGTAAATAGTCAGAAATTAGTCACACAATTACAACAACAAATTGTAGATATTGAACATTTATTTTTTGTCATTTTAAAGAATGACAATTCTACGCCTTATTTATTATTGCAAAAATTAAATGTTAATATAAATAATTTAATATCTATTTTAGGACAGAATATAAATTCTAGACCAAAAATTGAAAATAATGCAAATTCAATGCTAGGAGTTTATATATCGCCTAGCTTAGAAATAGTATTCAAACAAGCCTTGCTAGAAGCAGAACATTTGAAGGATGAATATATTTCATTGGAACATTTATTGTTAGCTGTTTTTAGCGAATCTAAGAATAGTGTGACAAAGTTTTTGCTACAAAATAATATTACAAAAGAACTGATTTATAAATCTTTGATAGATGTGCGAGGGAATGTGAAAGTGAAAGACAAAAATCCGGAAAATACTTATCGAGCTTTAGAAAAATATTCAAAAAACTTGACAGAATTTGCTAGAAAAGGGAAATTAGACCCTATTATTGGAAGGAATGAAGAAATAAGAAGAGTAATTCAAGTTTTGTCAAGGAGAACAAAAAACAATCCGGTCTTAATTGGAGAACCTGGGGTTGGAAAAACTGCAATTGCAGAAGGTTTAGCTCAAAGGATTATTGCCAGAGATGTCCCTGAATCTTTAAAAGATAAAAAATTGGTATCATTGGATATTGGAGCTTTATTAGCTGGTAGCAAGTTTCGTGGAGAATTTGAAGAAAGATTAAAAGCGGTTTTGAAAGAAGTTGAGGGAGCTAACGGCGAAATAATTCTATTTATTGATGAGTTACACACAATTGTTGGAGCGGGAGCTGTAGAGGGAGCTATGGATGCTTCTAATATGCTAAAACCTGCGCTTGCCAGAGGAGAATTGCATTGCATTGGAGCAACTACTTTGGCGGAATATCAAAAATACATTGAA
>JAIRLV010000249.1 GCA_031259185.1 Elusimicrobiota bacterium
GTCCGTTATTTTCATAGATTCAATTTTATTTTTTGCATTTTTTTCGTTTTTATACATACCAAGAATTATAAAATGATTATGTTTATATGTATTCGCTACAACTAAATATCTCATTGCAAATTCTCCTTCAATTCACTAATTTTATTTTGTAATTGACTAATCGCTTGTGAAACACTTTGTAGAGCTGTTGGCAATGTTGGCGGACTAGCCCAGCCTTGAGTAGGCACTCCTAGACTTGCAACCGTGATTTTGCTTATAAGATCATTCACATTACTTGCTAAATTACTCACTTCATCAAGTATATTTTTTAGACTTGTAATCGGTATTGTAATATATACGGCATCATCTTGAGACATTATAACTATACCTTCGCTTTTTGCTTTTCCCTGTGAAAGTATCTGACAATTCTCTATTTCCCCAATCATTTTGTCAAGCTCTGTTTCAACTTTATTATTTTCACATTTTGCATTTAAAATTGTCGTCATAATTTTTACCTTTTTTTAAAAAAATATTTTTAATAAAATTCTATTGTTTCCATCGTTATAATTCCGCTTCGCCTTGTATCCCAGTATCCAGAAAAACTTTTTAATCGTTTTTTGTCTAAAAAATTACCGGCCATTGGGAACCCGTCAATTGCTATAAAATCCATTAAATAATATTTTATGCTATTTTTCATATCATCTAAATTTTTCAACTTATTATCAGCTATATCATATACAAATTTATTTTCTAATAAAACTTTTTCCACTCTTCCAGAATATGTTTTTGTAGATACCAAATTTGCATATTTAAAATTTCTTATGCTAAAATGTTTTAAATTAGCCAAAAATTCAAACGTCCAATAATTATTTTGTAAAACAATATTGTCAAAATTATATTTCAAAAAATCCAATTCGTTTGTTGAATTAGGATAAAACTTATAAAAACTATTTTCACAAATAATTTTCATTGGAAAACAACTCCTGATCCTTGTTGTAGCGGTATAATGCCGTCGCTTTTTTCATCTTTTTTTGAATTATCAGTTTTCTCGATTAAAAGACTAATATTTATGTTTACTTTATTAGTTCCTGAGTTACGAGTATATGCAAAATCAGATAATTTAGCCTTATAAATTATTATGCTTTTATTGAAATAACTTAAAAAGTAACCATTAATATTCTCAAAAATCTTGTCTAAAAACACCAAAAATAATCTCAAAATAGCATTATTCTCGTCGCCTTCGAAATTAATATTTAAAATATTACCGAGTGGTCTTTGTTTTACAGTTTGTTCTAATTTTGCGCCTCCTTTGATTGCTCCGCTTGCTAG
This sequence comes from Elusimicrobiota bacterium, assembly GCA_031259185.1. GTDB lineage: Bacteria > RUG730 > RUG730 > RUG730 > RUG730 > JAIRLV01. Next base: position 1,309 of record JAIRLV010000249.1, read on the forward strand.
AGTAGTTGAACTCAAAGACAAAGTATTTTTCATATAATTATTTAGAGTATCATTTGCTAACTGAAAACTTTTATTTTCGTTTACGTCAACAATACCTAATATAGAAGACAAATAAATAATAAACGGCAAACCGACAGCAATATTATTTTCAACTTTTTGAATAATAAAAATAGGATATATTCCGTTTAACATATTTTTTTATTTGCCTATCTTTTTAAAAAATTGTAAAATCTTAAAAACATTATATACGGAGGTTCCAAAAATGAAGGGTTATGTCTCGTATCCGTTTTATAGATGTTCTTTTGCGGACTTTTTATTACTCATGTTTTTAATATTTTCTTTTGTATCATTTTTTTTATCAATACGACTCTATTTTTAATATTTTTATTCATAGAAATTATTTTTAATATTCATAGAGCATATTATCCCAAAAAATCAAAAAAATAATCAATTATTAGGAAAATTATTTACGTTACTCTTTGAAAATAATCTTTGAGCAATTTGATTTAGAGTCTGTATAGGATTTACTACTTTTACGAGTTCATTGACTTGTTTTTTTGTTTCATTTCCACCGTTGACTATATCAGTCACGCTTTTCAATATTCCGTTTAGAGCGTCGCTTGATATTTTATTCATTTTTTCTAACATTATCATCATATCGACATAATTGCCGTAAAATTTCATATTTTGAGTGTTTACTTGATCTTTTGTCTTTTCAAATTTATTTTGTTTATTCACATTTTTAGAGTTGATATATTTAGCTCTATTATTCATATTTTCAATATCTCGTCTTGCTGCTAAAGCAGCCTGTTCGCCTTGTATTATTCCCATTCTATCAATTTCAGAGCCCAATTTTTCAAAATTCACGCCTTTAAAAAGCCTTTGAAATATTTCTTGCATATCCGTTTTATTGCTTCCTAATAATTCTCCCAATACTTTTTCTTCACGAGAACCTAAAATATCTCCCGCCAATTTATCTCTAACATCCTTATCTTTTAAATTTTGTAAATAATCTATAAAATCCCAAAACGCTTGGAGCGTATCAGTTTCACCTATATAATTAGATAACAATGTTTTTTCACCTTTTTGGTCGGCTAATTTTGCTTCGCCTAGTCTTTCCCGAAAATGCTTTAGCATCATATCTAACGAACTTTCTTGAATATCAAAAGTATTCAATACTTTTTGACTAGCATAATATTTTTGAGCGCTAGTATTATATTGTGCTGCTCTAGTTGAAATATTGTCTGCTTGAGCTAATTGATCGTTCAATATAGCGTTACTTTTTTCGAACGGTTGGACTAATTTTTGTAGCAGATTTTTTATATTGCCAAAAGCCATCATGATCATATTAAAAAAATTTAGTCCAGCCATTAGCGCCCCAAATCCGCTCATAGAGCCAGAACTAGCTCCGATAATTGAGCTTCCCGTATTTCCACTTTTTGAATTCAGTTTTACATCAATACCTAGCTTGCCTTCTTTTTTGATAATATTCCAGTTTC